>JAHCKV010000612.1 GCA_026125595.1 Burkholderiales bacterium
CGGAACTTCACCTGCCCGTACATGCCCGGGAAGATCCGCCCGTCCGGGTTGGGAACCCGCAGTTCGGTCAACAGCGTGCGGGTCGCGCTGTCGAATGCGCCGGCATTGCGGACGACACGGGCGACGATCGGCTTGCCGCCGAGTTCGCGGATATGGAGCTCCGCTTCGGTGCCGGTCTTCACCGCGGCGACATGGCTTTGCGGCACGCTGACCAGGACCCGCAGCGTGTCGCTCTGGACGATCTTGTACAGCCACGGCGTGGACGCCGAGTTGCCGGCGGCGACCAGCGAACCGACTTCGAGATTGCGCGCGACGACCGTGCCGGAGAATGGCGCCACGACCCGCTGGAACGCCTTCATGCTGTCCAGCTGGCGGATCCTGGCCTGGGTCGCGGCGTAGTCGGCTTCGCGCGCGGCCAATGCACCGATCCGTTCGTCCGCCTCCTGCGACGACACGGCCTCCTGCTTCACCAGCCCGCGGTACCGCTCGGCCGTGGTCCGCGCCAGGTCGAGATGCGCACGCGCCTGGGCACTGGCCGCCCGCGCCTGGTCGAGTTCGCGATCGAGTTCCGGCGCTTCGAGTTCGGCGAGCAGTTGCCCGGCCTTCACGCGGTCACCCATCTCGGCGTGCCAGCGCTTCACGTATCCCGCGGTACGGGCGTACAGCGTCGCTTCCTGCAGCGCCTGCAACGTGGCCGGGAACGACACGTCCGCCGAATCCTTGCCCTTGCGGGCCGGTACGACGACGACCAGCGGCAGTGCGGCCGCGTCCGAAGCAGCCGTCGATTCAGCCGTGGCGCTGACGTGCGGTCCGTAGCCGACCGTGAACAGCACGGCGCCCAGCAAACCGACCCCGCCGAGCATCATCCAGCCGCGACGGCGAACCGCTGGCGTGACTCCATCGGTTCCGTTCATGTCGTTCTCCTCCCGGTCGCCCTCGCCGGATCGCGCATCGCGCCCGGCCCTTGCGGGATCGCAAGCCTGCCGTCGACGGCACTCGCCACGAAATGTACGGGACAACGCTGTAACGTGTTTGTAACATTAATGTAACAAAGCATCGACAGACGGGACACACCCGTCGGCGGAGGAGGCTCGGGATGTGGATCGTTCGACTGGCGCTGGCGCGCCCGTACACCATCGTGGTCGCCGCGCTCGCGATCCTGTTGGGCGGCTTGCTGGCCATCGTCGGCGCACCGGGCATCCGTCCGCTCGCGAAGGACATCTTTCCCGAGATCAACGAGCCCATCGTCACGCTGATCTGGCAGTACGTCGGCATCCCGGCGGACGCCTATGAGAAGCAGGTCACGATCTTCTCCGAGCAGCAGATCAGCACGACCGTCAGCAACGTGCGGCGCATCGAGTCGCACACGATCTACGGCAAGAACGTCATCCGCATCTATTTCCAGCCGAACGTGCGGATCGACCAGGCGATGTCGGAGATCACGGGAACATCGCAGACCATCGTGCGCCGGATGCCGCCCGGCCAGACGCCGCCGCAGATCATCCAGTACAACGCGTCGAGCGTGCCGATCCTGCAGCTGGCCCTCGGCAGCGACACGCTGACCGAGCAGGAGCTCTACGACCAGGGGCTGTGGCTGGTCCGCAACCAGGTGATCCCGATCACCGGCACGACGGTGCCGCTGCCCTACGGTGGCCGGCCGCGGCTGATCATGATCGACGCCGACCCGGACAAGATGCAGGCGCGCGGCGTCACGGTGAAGGACATCAACGACGCGCTGAACCGGCAGAACGTCAACCTGCCGACCGGCTCGACGCAGATCGGCAACCGCGAATACATCATGGGGCTGAACAACAGCCCGCAGAAGATCGACGAGATCGGCGACCTGCCGGTGCGGGTGACCGACGACAAGGTCATCTTCATTCGCGACGTCGCATCGGTACGGGACGGCTTCAACGAGCAGACCAGCCTCGTGCGCTACGACGGGCGCCGGTCGGCGCTGCTGACGGTACTGAAGAACGGCGGCGCATCGACGCTGGACATCGTCCGGCAGGTGCGGGATCGCCTGGGCAAGGTCGAACTGCCGGCCGGGTTGAAGCTGTCGTTCCTGTTCGACCAGTCGGTGTTCGTCACCAACGCGATCCACGCCGTCGCGATGGAAGGCCTGATCGCGGCCGGCCTGACCGGTCTGCTGATCTTCGTGTTCCTCGGCAGTTGGCGGTCGACGATCGTCGTGGTCACGACGATCCCGCTGGCGGTGCTGCTGTCGATCGTGCTGCTCGGCACGGCCGGACACACGCTGAACCTGATGACGCTCGGCGGGCTGGCGTTGGC
>JAHCKV010000613.1 GCA_026125595.1 Burkholderiales bacterium
AGCTTGGCATCGCCGGTTGCCCGGCGTTCGATGTGCAAGCCGTCTGCACGGGCTTCGTCTACGCGCTCGGTACCGCCGAGATGTTCGTCCGCAGCGGTCAGGCACGTCACGCACTCGTTGTCGGTGCAGAAGTGTTTTCGCGGTTGCTCGACTGGAACGATCGTTCCACGTGCGTGCTGTTCGGCGACGGCGCCGGAGCGGTCGTGCTGTCGAGCAGCGATGCACCCGGCATTCTCGCGTCGCGCCTGCATTCGGACGGTCGCCACGCAGGCATCCTGTCGGTGCCGGGGCGCGTCTGCAACGGCAAGATCGACGGTGTGCCGTTCGTCGTGATGGAGGGCAACGCCGTGTTCAAGTTCGCGGTGCGTGTGTTGGGCGAAGTGGCCGACGAGGTGCTCGCTGCAGCCGGCCTCACGATGGATCAGGTCGACTGGCTCATTCCGCACCAGGCCAACATCCGGATCATCGAGTCGGCGGCAAAGCGGCTCGGACTCGGCATGGACCGCGTCGTGGTGACGGTCGATCGCCACGGCAACACCTCTGCCGCTTCCGTGCCGCTGGCTCTCGACGAGGCCGTTCGCGACGGACGCATCCAGTCCGGGCAGCACGTGCTGCTCGAGGGTGTGGGCGGCGGTTTCACATGGGGCGCCGTCGCATTGCGATGGTGACCCGGATCTCTCCGAGGCACGGCACACGATGAGACTCGCACTGGTTTTCCCCGGACAGGGTTCGCAATCGGTCGGCATGCTGGCGGCGTACGCCGATCATGCTGAAGTTCGAAGCACGATCGCCGAGGCGTCCGATGTGCTCGGACAGGATCTCTGGGCGCTGATCGAAACCGGTCCCGAAGCCGCGTTGAACCAGACCATCAACACGCAGCCGATCATGCTGGCTGCCGATGTCGCGGTTTACCGCGCGTGGGTGGCGGCGGGCGGTGCCGCACCCGCCGTGATGGCAGGGCACAGTCTCGGCGAATATGCGGCGCTGGTCGTGGCGGGTTCGTTGAGTCTGCGCGATGCATTGCCGCTGGTTCGCATCCGTGCCGAAGCGATGCAGCAAGCGGTGCCCGAAGGCGTCGGCGGTATCGCCGCGATCCTCGGACTGGACGAAGTGGGTGTACGTGAAGCGTGTCTGGAAGCGGCCGGAACGGAAGTGGTCGAGCCGGCGAATCTGAATGCACCGGGACAGATCGTCATCGCCGGACATCGCGCGGCCGTGGAACGTGCGATCGAGGCTTGCAAGGCGAAAGGCGCGAAACGCGGTGTGCTGCTGCCGATGAGCGTGCCGTCGCACTGCAGTCTGATGCGCGGCGCAGGCGAAGTGCTGCGCGGTCGTCTCGCAGCTGTCAATCTGGCACCACCGGCGATTCCGGTGATCAACAATGCCGACGTCGCGCAGCCGAATGATCCGGTCGCGATCCGCGATGCGCTGGTGCGGCAGCTCGCGTCACCAGTGCGCTGGATCGAAACCATCCGCGCAATGGCGGATCAGGGCGTCACCCATATCGTCGAATGCGGTCCGGGCAAGGTGCTGCAGGGCCTGGTCAAGCGCATCGCCCCCGAAATCACCGGCTCGACGCTGTCGTCTTCGCAGACCATCGTGGATGCGGTGGCAGCCATCCGTCAGGAGAATTGACATGTCCCAGGGACGAGTCGCGCTGGTCTCCGGCGCATCGCGCGGCATTGGTGCCGCGATCGCGCGCCATCTCGGTCAGGCCGGATTCCGCGTGGCCGGTACCGCAACCAGCGAGGCCGGTGCGGAAACGATCACGCAGACCTTCGCCGCCGCCGGCATCGACGGACGCGGCTTCGTGCTGGACGTTGCCGATGGCGCGCAATGCGAGCGGGTCGTGGCCGACGTGCAGGCGCAAATGGGCGATGTCGCCATTCTCGTCAACAACGCCGGCATCACGCGGGACAATCTGCTGATGCGCATGAAGGACGACGAGTGGGATGCGATCATGGCCACCAATGTGCGCGGCATGTTCGTGCTGTCGAAGCTGGTGCTGCGCGGCATGATGAAAGCGCGCTGGGGGCGTATCGTCAATGTGACCTCCGTGGTCGGCTTCACCGGCAATGCCGGTCAGGCCAACTACGCCGCGGCGAAGGCCGCGATGGTCGGATTCGCGAAATCCCTTGCGCGGGAAGTCGGCAGCCGCAATATCACCGTCAACAGCGTCGCGCCCGGGTTCATCGACACCGACATGACGCGCGCGCTCACCGATGAACAGCGGGAAGCATTGTTGAAACAGGTTCCGCTCGGTCGTTTGGGCGCCGTCGAC
>JAHCKV010000614.1 GCA_026125595.1 Burkholderiales bacterium
CGATGGACTGGCGTATCACCGACTCCATCGCGGATCCTGCCGGAACCGCCGACGACCATCACACCGAGCGCCTGTGGCGAATCGACCCGCTGTTCCTGACCTGGCGCCCACCCGGATCCGCGCCCGACGTGACGCTCCCACCTTCGGCCGTACGCAGTGGTTTCACGTTCGGGTCATACAACAATTTCGCGAAGGTCACCGATCGAACCATGGCGCTCTGGGGGCGCGTTCTGCAGGCCGTGCCCGAATCGCGGTTGGTCCTCAAGACGATGTCATTGTCCGACGCCGAAGTGCAGATCCGTGCGCGGTCGCGTCTGATCCAGCAGGGATGCGATCCGGACCGGATCGAGATCCGGGGTCCGGTAGCCGGGGGCTCCGGTCATCTCGCCAGCTACGGAGATATCGATGTCGCACTGGACACTCATCCGTACAACGGCACCACGACGACCTGCGAATCGCTGTGGATGGGAGTTCCGGTCATTACGTTGCGCGGCGATCGTCATGCGTCCCGGGTCGGCGCGTCGCTGCTCAGTGCGATCGGTCTCGACGATCTCGTCGCCGACAATCCGGACGACTATGTCCGACTCGCTGCGATGCTGGCGCGGGACGCACCGCGACTGGCGGCATTGCGACGCGGCCTCAGGGATCGCGTGAAGCAATCTGCGCTGGTGGACGCCGTCGGATTCACCCGCGCACTGGAGAATGCCTACCGATCCATGGGTCGTGCGCATACCGATCGATCCACCGTCGCGGTTGCCCGGTAACGCACACGGACCTCTATCGATCGGTTGGCCGGGAAACACATCCCCATGTTGAGATGGTTGCGTCGACGCGAAACCGCAATGGATCCGGGCGAGACACCGGGGGACACGGCTTTCAACGACGCCAATCGACGGTTTGCTTCCGGCAATGCGGAAGCAGCGATCCCGCTCTACCGTCTGGCGCTCGATCACGCACCCAACGACCTCGCAATCCTGTTGAATCTGGCGCAAGCCTACCGTTCGACAGCTCGTCTGCAAGACACCATAGAGGTATGTCGCCGCGCCATCAATGCCGCGCCCCGCGACCCGCGACCCGCGGCACTGCTGGCTCGAACTCTGACGGACGTGCACGCCGATCAGGAAGCGCTCGCACTGTTCCGGTCGGTTTCGACGCCGCGCCGGACGATGCCGGGCTTTTGGAGCGACTATGGCCGCTTGTTGCACCAGATGCATCGCGACGCCGAAGCAATCGATGCTCAACGTCGCGCACTGTCGATCGATCCGGATCATGCGTCGGCACTGAATAACCTGGGGCTGTCGCTGTTGGAATTGCATCGCCTCGAAGAGGCTGAAGCGTGCCTGCTCCGCGCCGTGGCGATCCCGTCCGTCGCAGCCGCCGCCCAGGCCAACCTCGCGAATCTTCGCGCCGCCCAGAACCGGCTGGAAGAAGCAATCGACCTGGCGGATCGCGCGATCGCCGCAGGGCTGGAAACGCCGCAGGTACGGTTCTCTCGCGGCCTCGCGTTGCTGGCCGCGGGACGGATGACCGAAGGTTTCGCGGATTGCGAGCATCGCCTTCAGACGCCGGCCTATGCCGGCATGACGCGGAACAGGCCCGGCGTGTTGTGGAACGGAGAATCGTTGCAGGGACGATCGATCCTGCTCTGGCACGAACAGGGACACGGCGACACGCTGCAGTTCGTTCGCTACGTGGATGACCTTCTGGCCATGCGTGCCACGGTACGGCTCGAAGCGCAGAAACCGTTGGTCCGACTGCTGCAGGCGAACTTCGAAGTCGATGTCCAGGCCACCGGAAGTGTCTGGAAGTCACCGGCGGATTTTCACCTGCCGCTGATGTCGTTGCCGCACCGGCTGGGCGAGACCGCGTGGAAAGCACCGTGGCGTGGAGCCTATCTGCGCAGGCCTGCGACGGATCCGTCACCTTGGCCCGCAGTCCCTCGGGGCCTGAAGGTCGGACTCGTGTGGGCCGGCAATCCCACCCATCGCAACGACGCTAACCGGTCAATTCCACCAGCGCTGCTGAAGCCGTTGCTGTCGGTACCCGACGTGACGTTCTTCCCGCTGCAGTTCGACGTCGAAGGCAATCCGGCTGCTGTGCCGACGCCAAGTGCCCGTTGGGCAGACCTTCGGCCGAGCGTGCGCGACTTTGCCGATCTCGCCGCGTTGCTGGAACAACTCGATCTGCTGATCACGGTCGACACCGCTGCGGCGCATCTGTCGGGCTCGCTGGCCAAACCGACCTGGGTCCTGTTGCCGTTTGCGTCGGAT
>JAHCKV010000615.1 GCA_026125595.1 Burkholderiales bacterium
GCTTGCGCACAGCCACCTTTTCGAACCGTTCCCGCAGATTCTTGAGGTAGGCATCGAAACCGACGCCCTGGAAGACCTTCGTCAGGAAGGCGCCTCCGGGTGCCAGCCACCGCTCGGCCGCATCGAGCGCGACCTCGGCCAACCCGACGGATCGGGCCTGGTCGGCCGAGGCGATGCCACTGAGATTGGGGGCCATGTCGGACATCACAAGATCCACCGGACGCCCGGCGAGCAGCGCTTCGACGGCCACCAACGTGGCTTCGTCCTCGAAGTCACCGCGAACGAAGCGCACCCCGGGCAGGGGCTCCAGTTCGAGCAGATCGACGGCGACGACCCGCCCGGACGGCCCGACCGCCTTCGCCGCCACCTGGGACCATCCGCCAGGCGTGGCACCGAGGTCGACGATCGTCATGCCGGGCCGCAACAGCCGGTCCTTCGCGTCGATCTGCATCAGCTTGTAGGCCGCGCGCGAACGGTAGCCCTCGGCCCGGGCCTTCTGCACCCATGGATCGTTGATGTGCTCGCGCATCCACGCCTTGCTGGTCTTGGTTCGAGCCATCGCCTACACTCCGCGCGCCATGGCCATCACCCCCACCGAACGCAGCGCGCTGAAGGCGCGCGCCCACGCCCTCGATCCGGTCATCCTGATCGGCGGGAACGGACTCACCCCCGGCGTCCTGCAGGAAATCGACACCAGCCTGAAAGCCCATGAACTGATCAAGATCCGCGTCGCCGATGAAGATCGTGACGCGCGCAAACGCATGCTGGAGGAGATCTGCCGGGTCACCGGCGCGGAAGCGGTGCAGACCATCGGCCGCATCCTCGTGATCTACCGGGTGAACCTCGAAGCGCCGAAGAAGACGCCGGTGCGGCGCAAGCGCAAGCCGGTCCGTCCGAGCAAGCGCAGCTTCCAGAACGACGACTGATCACTTCGTCCCGCGGCCGGACAGCAGCACCAGCCCCACGGCCAGCGCGCATTCGATCAGGTACAGCACGCTGGCGACGCCGTGCCACGCGACGAAGCGGTCGCGCAGCACGCTTTCCATCACGTCACGCGGTGCCTGGGCCTTCAGCGAAGCGAGCAGCGGCTGCACGCCGAACTGCCCGGCAAGGATCAGCAGCGCCATCACGACGATGACCCAGAACACCGCCTGCTTGAGCGCCGGCAGACCGAACCTGGCCACGCGGTAGATCAACAGGTAGAACGCGCAGCCGAGACCGACCCACGCCATCAGCGAGAACATCGATCCGGCGATGCCGCCGGCGATCTGGCGATCGGGCGCTGCGCGGAACAGCAGCGGCGCGACCAGCCCGCCGATCACCCAAAGCCCACCGGCCCACAGCGCGACCAGCAGGTCGTGCAGCGCGGAAAACAGGCGCGACATCAGATGTACTTCACGTCCAGGATTTCGTATTCCTTGATGCCGCCGGGCGCCACGACTTCGGCCACGTCGCCGGCATACTTGCCGATCAGCGCCCGCGCGATGGGCGAACTGATGGAGATCTTGCACGCCTTGATGTCGGCCTCGTCGTCGCCGACGATCTGGTAGGTCACGGTGTCACCACTGGCAGAATCCTCCAGCTCCACGGTGGCACCGAACACGCAGCGGCCTTCGGCATCGAGCAGCTTCGGATCGATGATCTGGGCGTTGGAAATCTTGCTCTCCAGTTCGGCGATGCGACCTTCGATGAAGCTCTGACGCTCCTTCGCGGCATCATACTCGGCGTTCTCCGAAAGATCGCCCTGGGCCCGGGCTTCGGCGATGGCGGCGATCACCTTCTGCCGCTCCACCGACTTCAGGTGATGCAGTTCCTGCCGAAGCTTCTCGGCGCCCACGACGGTCAACGGAATCTTTGCCACGATGGTTGTCTCCCTGGAGGAACGGTGGCGATGGGGTCAGGCCAGCCGGGCATGCAGGCCCTGGACCGAATACGCCTGCAGCTCCTGCATGTGCTGCAACCCGGCACAGGCCGCGCGCGCACCGGCGACCGTGGTGTAGTAGGTCACCCGGCCCTGCAGGGCCGAACGGCGGATGGAATACGAATCGTGGATCGCCGTGCGGCGATCCTCCACGGTATTGATGATCAGCGCGATCTCGCCATTCTTGATCATGTCCACCACATGGGGCCGGCCTTCGTTCACCTTGTTGACCGGCGTGACCTGCAGACCGGCTTCGGCGAGATGGGCTGCCGTGCCGCGCGTGGCGACCAGACTGAAACCCAGTTCGGCCAGTGACCGGGCGATCTCGACGATGCGCGGCTTGTC
>JAHCKV010000616.1 GCA_026125595.1 Burkholderiales bacterium
CGGTCTGTGGAACTCGCTCGAGACGACCGCGCTGGTGACGGTGGTGTCGGTGGTGCTGGCATATCCGCTCGCGTATGTGATCGCCACGCGCGTGGCGCCGCGCTGGCAACGGCGCGCGTTGATGCTGGCGGTGCTGCCGTTCTGGACGTCGTACGTCGTGCGGTCGTACGCGTGGCTGCTGGTGCTCGCGCCCAACGGTGTCGTCAACCGCACGCTGCTGGCACTCGGGTTGGTGAGCGAACCGCTGGCGCTGTCGTTCAATCCGGGTGCCACCATCGTCGGCTTCGTGCATTTCTTCGTGATGCTGTGCACGCTGACGATCTACGCCAGCCTCGTGCGGATCGATCCGAAGCTGTGGCGTGCGGCGGCCGATCTCGGTGCGAACGCCTTCCAGACTTTCATCCGCGTGACCCTGCCGTTGTCGGCACCCGGCATCGCCGCCGGTGCCTTCCTGACGTTCGTGATCGCGATCGGCGACTACGTCACACCGCAGATCCTCGGCGGCAACACGCAACTGGTGCTGCCGCAGATCATCCTGCTGCAGATCAATCGCCGCGGCGACATTCCGATGGCGGCGGCGTTGTCGATGCTGCTGATGGTGTGCGTGTCCGTCGTCTACGTGGCGTTGGCGCGCTGGCTCACCGCGAGGCGTGCATGAGCGTCGCGATCGGTCGTCACGCCACGGCCGTCGCCGTGATGGGGCCGCTGTTCGTCTTCATCTATCTGCCGGTCGTGGTGCTCGTGCTGTTCTCGTTCCATGCCGGTCAGGTGCCGGTGCCGCCGTTCGAAGGGCCGTCGCTCGCGTGGTACGCGAGGGTGCTCGACAGTGACCGTGTCACCGGCGCGGCGTGGAGTTCGGTGCTCGTCGGCGTGATCTCATCGGCCGCTGCGACGCTGCTCGCCACGTTGGCGGCCTGGGGGTTGGCGCGCTATCGCGTGCCTGGCCGGCGACTGTTCGAGGTGCTGCTGTATCTGCCGCTGGCGGTGTCGTATCTGGTCATCGGTGTCGGGCTGCTGGTCGCGTTCTCCGCCGTCGGCGTCGGCAAATCGCTGTGGGCCGTCGGCATCGGCCACGTCGTGCTGAATCTGCCGCTGGCGTTCGCGATCGTCTACGGGCAGTTCGATCCGGAGCAGGCGCGATTCGAGCAGGCGGCGCGTGATCTGGGCGCCAGCGAGCGCCAGGTGTTCCTGCGGGTCACGGTGCCGCTGCTGCGGCCCGCGATTCTCGGAGCGTTCCTGCTGTCGCTGACGTTCTCGTGGGACGAGTTCATCGTCGCATTCCTGCTGTCGGGCTTCGATCCGACATTGCCCGTCGTGATCTGGGGCATGCTGCGCACCGGTCTCAATCCGCAAACCAACGCCGCGGGCACGCTGGTGTTCCTGCTGTCGCTCGCGGCCGGCATCGTGTTCGAAGTCGCGTTGTTCCGAAGGGGGCGCCGTGGGTCGGTCCGCTGAGCTGACGCTCGATCGCATCACCAAGCGTTACGGGGACGCCGCCGCCGTGGACGACGTGTCGTTCCGCGTGCCGCCCGGGCAGTACGTCGTGCTGCTCGGTCCGTCCGGATCCGGCAAGACCACCGTGCTGTCGATGCTGGGCGGCTTCACGCTGCCGACGGCCGGCCGCATCCTGATCGGTACGGAAGACGTGACGCTCGTGCCGCCGGCGAAACGACCCACCGCCACCGTGTTCCAGGACTACGCGCTGTTCCCGCACTTGAGCGTGGCCGCGAACGTCGGCTTCGGGTTGTCGGTGCGGCATGTCCCGAAGGCCGAGATCGCGCGGCACGTCGAAGCGGCGCTGCGCCTCGTCGGCCTCGAAGGGTTCCACACGCGGTCGATCGCCGCGATGTCCGGCGGGCAGCGCCAACGTATCGCGCTGGCGCGTGCGCTGGTCACCGAGCCGGCGCTGTTGCTGCTGGACGAGCCGCTCGGCGCCCTCGACCTCACGCTGCGTCGGCAGATGCAGGAAGAGCTGCGGCGCATCCAGCGCTCCACCGGGCGCACGTTCGTGCATGTCACGCACGATCAGGAGGAGGCGATGGCGATCGCCGATATGATCCTCATCATGAATCACGGACGCATCGAAGACATGGGGCCGCCCGGGCGCGTCTACGAACAACCGCGTACGCGGTTCTCGGCGAACTTCCTCGGCGAGAGCACCGTGCTCGACGGGGTCGTCGCCGTCGCCGCCGATGCGCGCCTTGCCGTCGACACGCCGAGCGGTCGACTTCAGGTCGCGGGGACGCGCGCCGTCGGCAGTCGCG
>JAHCKV010000617.1 GCA_026125595.1 Burkholderiales bacterium
TAACCGGGGATGTCGGTGCCGGCCGGACAGGCGGTCCGGCACGGAATGTTCACGCCGAGCCAATGGAAATCCTGTGCGGCCTCGGACAGCAGCGGTTCCGCGCTCAGCACGCCGCGGGACAGCGCGGTGGCATTCTGCAGCGGCACCCGATTCGGGACGGAACCGTTGCCGTCGGCGCCGGAACCTGCATCGACACGTGTCATGGGTCGCCCTCAGAACAGCCCGACGATCTTGCCGTCCGGCGTCAGATCGATCTTCACGGCCGCCGGCACCTTGGGCAGTCCCGGCATCGTGTTGATGTCGCCGCAGACGGCGACGATGAATTCGGCGCCCGCACCGAGGCGCACTTCGCGGATCCCGACCGTATGGCCGCTCGGTGCGCCGCGCAGCGTGGGATCGGTGGAAAACGAATACTGCGTCTTCGCGATGCAGACCGGGAAGCTGCCGTAGCCGCCGTCCTGCAACCGCTGGATCTGCGCCCGCACCTTCGCGTCGGCCGTGATGTCGGCGGCACCGTAGATCTTCGTCGCCACGGCGCGGATCTTCTCCCACAGTGGTGCGCTGTCTTCGTAGGCGAAGCGCAGCTTCGCCTGCCCGCTCTCGGCCAGACCGACGACCGCCCGAGCCAGATCTTCCGCACCGCGACCGCCCTCGGCCCAATGCCGCGCCAGCACGACCTCGACACCCTGCGCTTCGAGACGCGACTTCAGCAACCCATGCTCGGCCGGCGTGTCCTGCGTGAAGTGATTGATGGAGACCACGCACGGCAGACCGAAGTGTTCCCGCATGTTGCGGACGTGCCGTTCGAGATTGGCCAAGCCGCGCTCCAGCGCTTCGAGATTCTCGCGATTCAGATCGGGCAGATCGACCCCGCCGTGGTACTTCAGCGCCCGCACCGTGGCGACCACGACACAGGCGGCCGGCTCGAGGCCGGCCTTGCGGCATTTGATGTCGACGAACTTCTCGGCGCCCAGATCGGCCCCGAAACCCGCCTCGGTCACCACGTAGTCCGACAGTTTCATCGCCGCACGCGTCGCGATCACGGAGTTGCAACCGTGGGCGATATTCGCGAACGGACCGCCGTGGATGAACGCCGGATTGTTCTCCAGCGTCTGCACGATGTTGGGTTTCAGCGCGTCCTTCAGCAACACCGCCATCGCGCCATGGGCTTCCAGATCCTGCGCCCGCACCGGCGTGAGATCTCGCGTCGTGCCCACCACGATGTTGCCCAGCCTCGTGCGCAGATCCCGCAGTGACGTGGCCAGACAGAAGATCGCCATCACCTCGGACGCCACGACGATGTCGAAGCCGCTTTCCCGGGGAAATCCGTTGGGCGCACCGCCGAGTCCAACGACCAGATCGCGCAGCGCGCGATCGTTCATGTCCAGCACGCGCCGCCAGCTGATGCGGCGCAGATCCAGCTGCAACTCGTTGCCGTGGTGCAGATGATTGTCCACCAGCGCAGACAGCAGATTGTGGGCAAGCTGGATGGCGCCGAAATCACCGGTGAAATGCAGATTGATGTCTTCCATCGGCACCACCTGCGCATGGCCACCACCGGTGGCGCCGCCCTTGAGGCCGAACACCGGACCGAGGGACGGTTCCCGCAGGCAGATCATGGTCTTCTTGCCGATCCGGTTCAGCGCGTCGCCGAGACCGACGGTGGTCGTGGTCTTGCCTTCGCCGGCCGGTGTCGGGCTGATGGCCGTGACGAGCACCAACTTGCCGTCCGGCCGGTCGTGCAGCGTGTCGATCCAGTCGAGGCTGACCTTGGCCTTGTAGTGGCCGTAGGGTTCGAGGCTGTCCTCGGGAATGCCGAGGCGTTCCATGGCCAGCGGCGTGATGCGTTTCAGCGATGCCCGTTGGGCGATCTCGATATCGGACGGCAAGGCGATTCCAGAACGTTGGGAGGGATAGCGGCGACCCGCCGGCGGCCGATCGTGTCGATCCGATCCGGCAGCGGGGACGAACCCGGTGGCCCTGCGCGGGCCCAACCGGGCAGCGACCGTCAGGGCTTCTGCAGCAATCCGTTGCCGGACGTGGGCAGATCCGGCTTCGAGAAGATGGTGCCGCTCGGACCGATGCCGGCGATCTGCACGATCACCTCTTCGTCCTTGGCACCATCGTAATGCGCCGCACCGGCGGGATGCTTCATGAAGCTTCCCGTCGGCAGCGGTTCCGTGTCCCACGGCTCGAACGAGGGTCCCTTGCCGGTATACCAGGTGCCCTTGATCACGGTGACGAGCCGGTCTTCCGGAT
>JAHCKV010000618.1 GCA_026125595.1 Burkholderiales bacterium
TCCACCGCTGATCATCATCCACGGCAACAGCCTATCGTCGGTACCGGACAGCTATCGGCGCTATCTCGAACACCGGTTCGTCGAGGCATTCGATCTGCAGGGTACGCCGGTGCGGGTCCAGTTCAGGCAAGGCCGCAATCCGTACGCGCAGGAACGTCGCTGACAGCGGGCGCCATCCATCTTGAAACCGGATCCGTCGGCGCCAGATAGCAGGGGCGGCCGAAGGGCGGATCGCCGGTGGTTTTGCATGCCGAATTACAGTACATTGAGTCCTGCGCACAATCCCGTCGCGAAGACCAGAAAAGGAGACCGGAGATGAGCGGAAAAGGGCAGTTGCTACAAGACCCCTTCCTCAACACCCTGCGTAAAGAGCACGTGCCCGTCTCCATTTACCTGGTGAACGGCATCAAGCTGCAGGGGCAGATCGAATCCTTCGACCAGTACGTCGTACTGCTCAAGAATACCGTGACCCAGATGGTGTACAAGCACGCCATCTCGACCGTCGTTCCCGCGCGACCGGTCAATTTCACCACTGAAACGACCCCTGACAACTGAGTTCCATACCGGATCGTGCGGTTGCTCGCACGGTCGCCAGTACCGGTTCCTTCGTCGCCGGCGACTGATTGCGCATGTTTGAACGTCACTCGGGCGGCGATACCGCGGTTCTGGTCAGCCTGATGAACGGCGAGCCGGAGGCGGCCGAAGCCACGGCGGAACTGCGGGAGCTCGCGCGCAGCGCAGGCCTCGTTCCGGTTGCCGAGGTGCAAGGGCGCAGCAATCGTCCGGATCCCTCGACGTTCGCCGGGTCCGGCAAGGTGCAGGAGATCGCGGATGCGGTCGCCGCTGCCGAAGCCGAGATGGTCGTGTTCAATCACGAACTTGCTCCCGGCCAGGAACGCAACCTCGAGAAAGTGCTCCAGTGCCGTGTGGTCGACCGGACGACACTGATCCTCGACATCTTCGCGCAACGCGCCAAGAGCCACGAAGGCAAGCTACAGGTGGAGTTGGCCCAGCTCGAGCATCTGGCGACCCGGCTGGTCCGCGGTTGGACTCACCTGGAACGACAGAAAGGCGGCATCGGATTGCGCGGACCGGGGGAAACCCAGCTCGAGACGGATCGGCGGCTGCTCGGCAAGCGCGTCAAGTTCCTGAAGGATCGGCTGGAGAAGCTCGACCGCCAACGGACCGTGCAGCGCCGCGCGCGCACCCGCAGCGGCATTCCGACCATCTCCCTGGTCGGCTACACCAACGCCGGCAAGTCGACGCTGTTCAACGCGCTGACCCACACGGGGGCCTACGCGGCCGACCGGCTGTTCGCGACGCTGGATACCACGTCCCGGCGAGTACATACCGGGCACGGGAACATCGTCCTGTCGGATACGGTCGGATTCATCCGCCATCTGCCGCACACGCTGGTGGAGGCGTTCCGCGCGACGCTGGTCGAGACCACGCAGGCCGATCTGTTGCTGCATGTGGTCGATGCGTCGAGCCCGGATCGCGATGCGCAGATGCGCGAAGTCGATCAGGTGCTGGCGGAGATCGGGGCGGAAGGAGTGCGACAAGTCATCGTGATGAACAAGATCGACCGTACGGAGCTGTCCCCGGGGATCGACGTGGATGACTGTGGTACGATCCAGCGCCTTCGGCTGAGTGCGTTGACGGGTGCGGGTCTCGAACATCTGCGGGCGCTGCTCGATCAGCTCGCCTCGCCGGAAGCGGTGACCGCCCCCGGCACCGGGAGCCTCGAAGCGGCATGAGGGATCTCACCGGGTTGCATCTCGATGGACTGCGTCAGGCGCACCTGGCGCAGCGGGGCACGGAATCTTCCGATCGATGCTCGATCCCGATCGGATTCCGCGTGGAGCACGACAACCCGGACAACGCGTCGCTGTGGCGGCGCTTCCGCATCCCAAGCGACAGGAAACCATAACGGCATGGCATTGAACGATCCCAATTGGGGAGGGCGACGTCGCAATGACGGTCCGCCCGATCTCGACGAGATCTGGGCGCGGTTCAATCAGAAGCTGAACGCGCTTCTGGGGGGCAAACGCCGTGGCAATGGCGGCGATCAGGGTGGTGGTGGCGGCGAAGGCGGCATCCGTCAGTTCGGCGGTGGTGCGGGCCTGCTGATCGGGCTGGTCTTCCTGGTCTGGCTCGCCAGCGGCTTCTACATCGTCGATCCGGCATCCCGCGGGGTCGTGCTGCGGTTCGGCAAGTTCGTGCAGATCACCGAGCCCGGTCCGCGCTGGC
>JAHCKV010000619.1 GCA_026125595.1 Burkholderiales bacterium
ATGCCGATCGCAGGACGCACCCCCACCGCGGCACCGCACACCCGAGTCCCCTGTCCGCGGACGGATTTCACGCGCGCGGCCGTCCAGGCGTTGTCCCTGTTGCTGCTGCTGCTGGGCGTAGGCGGTCTCGTCTACAAGGCGCTGCGTCCCGGTGGCTGGATCAGCCATTGGTTGAGCGGTTTCTGGCATGTGCATCCCGGCTATGCAGCGCTGACGGCCATCGCCTTGGCGGCCGGTGGCTACGGACTCAAGCGCTGGCTGGATGAATCGTCACCCGCCGGCACGCGCGGCGACGTGCTGCTGTACGCCGCCCTCGCTCTCGGACTGTTCTTCGCGTTCGAACTGCTGGTGAACGGCTCGATCTGAACGGCTCGTCGGTCGACAGCGACATCCCGCCGCGGTCACGAAACAACGCGTTAGATCGAACGCCGCGATTTCGCGTCGCACTGCGGCGACGCAAGCCATCTGCACTACATCGATGGACGCGACACCGGACACGTCAGGCTGCCCAGCCCGGCGATGCGGCATTCCGCCACATCACCATCTTCGATCACGACGGCACCCGGCGTTCCCGTGGAGATGATGTCTCCCGGATAAAGCGTCATCACGTGGGAATGGAACGAGACCAGGTACGCGGGCGGGAACTGCATGTTCGCCACGACGTTCTCGCGATGCAGGCCGCCGTTCTTCCACGTGCCGACCTGCACTGACAACACATCGGGGACTTCGTCGCGCGTGATCAGATGGGGGCCGAACGCGAAGAACGTGTCGAAATTCTTCGAACGCGTCAGGAAGCGCGGATTGCGTTGCAGGATGTCTTCGGCGGTCATGTCGAGGATCAGGCAGTAACCGGCGACCCAGTTCAACGCATCGGCTTCGCTGACCCGACGGCACGTCTTGCCGATGATGACGCCGATCTCCGCTTCCGCGGTGACCCGTTGCGATTCCGGTGGCAGCACGATCGGATCGCCCGGTCCGATGATGGTCTGATCGCCCTTGATGAACGATGCAGGTTCGTCGGGGTAGACCGCGTTCAGGTCCGCCGCGTGATCGCGATAGTTGAGACCGATGCCCCAGATCTTGCGCGGATGCCGGTACAGCGGTCCGTAACGGAACGACGCCGGATCATGGAATCGGCCGGCGGCACGCGCATCGGCTTCGAGCAGCGGACTCAGGCCGCCTTGCAACAGCGTGAACAGATCGGTGGACCAGGCGCGGCCCAACTGCGCGTTGATGTCGGCGACGAGGGCCAGACCTCGATCGGTGACGACCGCCGCCTGCTCCCGCCCTTCGTGCACAACCGTTGCCAGACGCATGGTCGCCTCCGCTTCGAAAGGCCGCGATTATAGGCGGCGCATCCGCGGCAGCGTGGTGAAGGAAGTGAATCGAGGCGTGCCAAAACAAATGCCCGGGAGCTTGCGCCACCGGGCATTCGAGTTTGGTAGGCCGTGAGTGATTCGAACACTCGACCAATGGATTAAGAGTCCACTGCTCTACCAGCTGAGCTAACGGCCCTTCGGAAAAAAGTACGTGCGGACGGGAGCCACTAACGGGTGCTACTACAGCGACTGGTAGGTGGTGCGAGATTCGAACTCGCGACCAACGGATTAAAAGTCCGCTGCTCTACCGGCTGAGCTAACCACCCGAAAAAAAGAGCGCGCATTCTATCGATGCGCCGATCGTCGTGTCAACGACGAATCGCGGAAGGCACATTCTCAACCGTCTGATTCCGCGCAAATTCTGGCGCAACACCCGATCACGCATAGCGCGTCGGATCCGGCACGCCAGCGGTCTCGAAGCCGGCCCGTCGCAATCGGCACGAGTCGCACACCCCGCACGCGAGACCACGCTCGGTGGCCTGATAGCACGACACGGTCGCCGCGAAGTCGACGCCGAGACGACGACCTTCGAGAATGATCTCGGCCTTGGTCATCCGGATGATGGGAGCATGGATGCGAAAACCCGCGCCCGTGACGCCGGCCCTGGTCGCAACGTTCGCGAGCTGCTCGAAGGCCGCGACGAATTCGGGCCGGCAATCGGGATAGCCGGAATAGTCGACGGCGTTCGCGCCGTAGAACAGATCGTTCGCGTCCAGCACTTCGGCTAGACCCAGCGCCAACGACAGCAGGATCGTGTTGCGCGCGGGCACGTACGTCGAAGGAATCACATCGGTTTGCACACCGTCGGTCGGCACGGCGATCGCGGCATCGGTGAGCGCGGATCCGCCGATGCTACGCAGGTCGACGT
>JAHCKV010000062.1 GCA_026125595.1 Burkholderiales bacterium
GAACGGCGGTGGCTCGGAGGGCAGTCTCACGACCTTCGCGCCGAAGCTCGGTGCTCTGGCGCTCGGGGCAACCGACGGCCGTAACGCACGGCCGGCCGGCGTCGATCCGGACGAGGCCCGCGGCGAAGCGGGAACCGGCGGCAGCGGCACAGTTACCGGTGATTCCGGGACCGATGGAGCCGGTACGCTCGGCAACAATCCCGATGCCATCGACGGTCCGGACAACACTGTCGTGAACCCGCGCTGACGCCCCCGAACGACCGCCGGCCTTTCATCTCCATCGCGTCTGGAATCCCATGTCCCTGCCGAAGCGCCTGGTCCCTCTGCTGTCGTGTATCGCCCTTCTGCCCGCCGTCGCGTGGGCGCAGACGCCCGACGCCGGCACGATCCAGCAGGAACAGCAACGCACACTGCAGTACTACGATCTGCAGCGCCGGCTGCAAGCGCCCGCGGCCGACGACGAACCGCTGATCGACGATCAGACGACGCGGCCGAAACCGGCGCAGCCACCAACGGCCGAAGTCCGCGTGCAGGTGAACCGCATCGTGGTCGGTCCGTCGGAGAAGCTGTCGCGCGCGGAGATCGAAGCGGTCACGGCGCCGTACACCGGGCGCGATGTCACGATTCGCGAGCTGTTCGATGCCGTCGCCGCGTTGAACCGCCTCTATCGCGACAAGGCCTGCGTCACGTGCCAGGCGTTTCTGCCGCCACAGAAGGTGGAGGACGGCACGGTGGAGATACGGCTGGTGGAAGGACGGCTCGGCGAGGTGCGCGTCGTCGGTGCGACGGCGATCCGCGATGGATGGATCCTCGATCGCATCCGGCAAAGCCGGGCGACATCCTCGACACCGGTGCCCTCGAACGCGATCTCGCGTTCATCAATGCCACCAACGATCTGCGAACCTCCGCCAATCTGAAGCCGGGCAAGACGTTCGGCACCGTCGATGCGGAGATCCTCACGCAGGAACCAGCCCGCTTCGGTCTCACGGTGTTCGGCGACAACGCCGGTCGCGAAGAGATCGGTCGCACACGGCTCGGCCTCGTGTTCAATGCCCGCAACGTGTTCGGCCGCAGCGATCCGTTGACGGTTTCCGCGACCGGCGCGGACGGCACCGCCGGCGGCAGCATCGCATACAGCCTGCCGATCACGACGTTCGGCACGCGGCTCGGCCTGCAGTACGACGCGAGCGCCATCGACATCCGCCGCGGCCCGTTCGCCGCGCTCGACATTACCGGCACCGCGTCGAACGCGGGCATCCAGCTGATCCAGCCGCTCGTCGGCACCTTGACACGCAAGGTCAATTTCTTCGTCGGCTACAACACGAAGGATTCGATCACGAAGTTCGGCGGCACGCCGGTCACCCGCGCCGACACGCGCAACATCAGTATCGGTGTCGATGCGCAGGGGTTTTCGGCGACCGACTTCTGGTACACGCGCCACGCCGTGACCATCGGCACGACGCAGTGGGGCGGCGATCAGGATTTCGTCAAGTACAACGCCGATGCGTTGTGGTCACGCAGCCATGACAACGGCCTCGTGACGCAACTGCGCGGTTCCGTACAACTGACCAGCAATCAGCAGATCCCGACCTTCGAACAGTTCTTCGTCGGCGGCATGGCAACGGTGCGCGGCTATCAGGAAGGCGTGCTGATCGGCCCGCGCGGCTGGTTCGCCAGCGGCGAACTGCAGTTTCCGCTGTGGTCGTCGCCGAACCGGCCCGCCGGTGCACCGTTGGGAGACCGGCTGCGCGGCGTGATGTTCCTCGATCATGGCGCCGCGGTACCGGCATCGAGCTCGGGCCAGACGCTCGATTGGAAGCACACGCTGTGGAGCACGGGCTTCGGTCTGCTCTACAACTTCTCCCGCTTTTGCAGCGGCCGGATCATGCTGGGGCTGCCCCTGGCGGACCGGAGTCCTGCCCAGGACGACTGGGTGGTACACGCCTACGTGCAGTCGATCGTGTTCTGAGCGCGCCGCGCGTGGCCCGCGTCAGTTGCTGTCGTAGTCGCGGAAGATCCGCCATTTCTCCCGCTGCTTGATCTCCTCGTCGAGTGATTCCCGCGCCGCCTTGTCGCTGCTGCCGATGTACAGCATCGAGCGCGCGAACTGACCATACGTGATGCCGCCTTCGTACAGATCGGCGAGTGCTTCCGACAATCGGTCTTCGCTGCGCACCCGGAAGGTCGGCTGCGCGCCGAGCTTCGATTCGGAATAGCTGCGGCAACGTTCACGCGCCTCCCACAGGGCCTTGACCGCGACGCGCTCGGTATCGGTCGCCTTGGTACGGTCGGCCAGCCGGTCGATGGATTGCGGTGCGTCGAACGACAGCGGCAGTTGAATCTTGTCGCGGATCGGATCGATTGCCGGCGACGCGTACTGTTCGTCGCAGTAGTTCTGGATATCCTTCTCGACGCCGGGTCCCGCCCGCTGACCTGCGCACCCTTCCACGATCAGCGCGACCGACACTACGGTCGCACATAGTCCGAACAGCTTATGTCGCTCCATGCTTCGAGGCTCCTCCGCCACGCATCCGATCCCGGGCGCCATGCCCGACGATCTGCGATCTCGTCCGGTCCCGGATCTGATCCGATCGCATCGGTTCTACTGTAACGAATTCGTCATGAATCATCGACTGTCGCGTGCGGGACCGCGGCGGTCGGTGCCGGCACAGACATGATTTGACAAGAACATCTGCGCGACGGGCGCGGTCCATTCGTTCACTTCCCAACACCATGGCGTCGACATGAACGCCACCATCAGAGGAAATGACATGGACAAGACCCACTGGCTGCTGCCGATCCTGGCGATCGTCTTCGGCGGATGCACGACCCTCGAATCGCGTCAGACCGGCGTCGCCACCAACGGCAGCGGCCCGTCGACATCCCACGTCGCCCGCGACGATTGCGGATCGGATGCCGCGGCACGAGACCGGCTGTCACTGGACGACAGCCGCCTCGCGCAATACGCCGCCTATGCGGCGTCATTGCGCAACAGCGTGCAGAAAGGGGATCTGACGGCCGAAGAGGCCGACCGCCTGATCGCGCGGGAACGCCGCCGCGCGGAGATGCTGGCCGCGCGGGATGCCGGCGTCGGTCGCTACGCCTATCCGGAAAACTGACCCGATCGGCGGCGTCGGCGCATGCCACCTGCGAGCACCAGCAGCCCGCCGGCCAGCAGCAACAGGTTGCCGGGCTCCGGAATCGCGGTGGTCAGCACCACGTTGTCGAACTGATGCAGTTGACCGCTCTGCTCCCACGACACCGACGTGAGACTCGCGAACGCGTCGCCGAAGACGTGGGTACGCGGCGCGAGTTCCGGTCCGAACGTGACGTTTTCGCTGACGGTGATGCCATCGGCGGTCAGTCCGAAAATCGTGACCACATCGCCGACGGCACCGTCGTTGAACAACGGACCGACATCGATGGATTCCAGCGCGAAAGGCTCGCCGCCGTCCGCCGTCAGCGTGAGCCGGGTCACGAATCCGGCATTGGCGTTGAACAGTGCGGTCGAACCGTTGAAGCTGCTGCTGCCGGATCCCCAGACGCCGAAGGCCTGATCGGCGAACAGCGGATCGACGCTGCTGGTCAGCGTGAACCCGCTCTCGACATAGGATGGACCGAGGTAGATCGCGTCGGCGTCATTGTGGGCGAGGGATTCGAAATCCAGCACGACGGCACCGGCGGTCGGCATCGCCAGGACCGACATCAACACGGCGATGGAAAGAGAAGTACGCAAGGGGGTCTCCTTTGTGGTTTTGTGGAACATCACAGCAACACGTCCAGCGCCGGGAAACTGGCTCCCAGCACCGGACGCGGATCGATACCGAGCCACCCCCCCAGCGTCTCGGCATAGATGCGGCGAAAGTCGAACTGCATCGGCAGATTGCCACCTTCGACCAGTTCATCGTCGGCGAGCGTCGGCGCGGTACCGAAGATGGCCGGGCGAACACCCGGTCCGATCAGCACCATCGCCTGTGCGGCCCCATGGTCGGTGCCCGCGTTCGCATTCGGCAGGACCCGACGCGAGAACTCGGACCACAATAGCACCAACACGCGGTTGGCCAGACCATTTCGGTCCAGGTCGGCGAAGAACGCCGAAAGACCGGCGTCCAGTTCGCCCAGCAGGCGGGCATGGGTCGGCAACTGATTCTCGTGGGTGTCGTAGGCACCCTGCGACAACGTGACGATGCGCACATCCTGGTCGGACCGCATCAGTTGCGTCGCGAAGCGCAGACTCTTGGCGAACGCAGTGTCCGGATAGGTCACGCCGGGTGTCAGCGCCTTGGCCTCCAACACCTGATCGTAGGCACCCAGGGCCGACTGCGCCGAACGCAGAAATCCGTCGTACAGATAGTTGATGCCGGCAGCCGGTTGCTGCAGCACCTGTTCCAGCGCGGCGTTGTGCCGGCTGTTCACCGAAGGCAACCAGAACCCGGCCGGGTCGGCCGGCAACTGCGGCGCCGTGAACCGCTGCGCGATCAGACTGGGCTGCATGCCGCTGCCGATGGCCATACCCGTCAGCGGATCGGGTCGAGTCGTACCGACCGTCGCCGTGTCGATGGCCCGGCCGAGCCAGCCCGTCACCGTCGAGCGGGCCGGATCGGCGGTCCAGAAAATCTCCATCGCCTGGAAATGGGAATAGTCGAAATCCGGATAGCCGACGCCATGCACGACGGCGACGCGTTTGCGATCCCACAGCGCCTTCAGGCCCTTCAGCGCCGGATTCAGACCGGTGCGGCCGTCCAGCTTCAACACGCTGTCCGCTGGAATCGCCAGCGTGCCGCGGATGCGCGCGTAGGCCGGTGTGGCGTACGGGATCACGGTGTTCAGGCTGTCGTTGCCGCCGGCCAGATGGATCGCGATCAGCGTGCGCGGTGTCGTGGATGCCGCTACGGCCTGGCGCAACACGCCCATCCCGGTTGCGGCACCGAGACCCAGTGCCGTTCCCGCTCTGAGCAGTTGCCGGCGTCGTTCGTCGAATCGATGCATGGTGGATCCCCCGTCAGCTGACTTGATATTCGGGACTGCAGGCGACCAGATAGGCCACCTCGCGTGCCCGGGTGGCGAGGTTCTCGCGCGCGATCGGGGCGGTGCCCAGATAGCCGAGAATCGCCGCGCGCGTACCGGCGCCGAGAGGCAGTGACCCGATACGGACCGTGATCTGATCCAGCACGACCCCCGGTTGCGCGGGTGTCGTGATGCCCGCGACGAGCCGTTCGATCGCCGCGGTCTCGGCCCATCGGAAGATCACCTGGAACGCCAGCTGGCAACGCGCCAGGATCATGCTGGCGCCAGTCAGTTGCAGACCGACGCGATAGCCCGCCGGATTGGGCGGATCGAACGGCCGCTGCCCCATCTGATCGAAACGCCACAGCAGCTCCCGCGCGCGGTCTTCGGACCAGGTCACCTCGAGGCGTTGCATCAGGCCGAGGCCGTAGTCGAGGGTGTCCTTCACGCGGGTGCCACGCACCCGGGGATCCCAGAAGCTGGCACTGTTCAGCAGTGTCCGCACCACGTGCTTGATGTTGCCCTTGCCGCTGGACCACGCGCTGATCAGGCGACTGAGCTCGATCAGGTTGAGTCGTTCGCTGACGAAGAACCGGTACAGCTTGCCGGCGACGCGCTTGGCCGTTTCCGGACGCGCCGCGAGCAGTTGCATGAACGATTCTCCATCGAACGCCGCGGTCTGCCCGAGAATGGTCTTCATGCCACCGTCGTGGCGCGACGCCACGAAGCTGACCGTCTCGTCAGCGCCGGCCACGGTGAATCCGGTGAGCGCGCGCGCCGCTTCGCGAACATCCGTCTCGGTGAACGGTCCGGTGCCGATGGTGTAGAGCTCCATGACCTCGCGGCTGAAGTTCTCGTTGGCCTTCTCCTTCCGATTCGCGTCGCCGTCCAGATAGCGCAACATCGCGCCGTCCTTGTACATCGCCGACAGGAACGCACCGAACGATCCGTAGCCATACCGCCGCCACGTGGCCATCTGGCGCTGGAACAATCGCGGCCCCGCATCCGCGAACGGCGTCGTGAAATGGCCATGCCAGAACCACAACAGCTTCGCCTCGAGCGGTCGTTTGCTGAACGCGATCTGATGCAGCAGGTTCGCGCGATTGCCGTCGTAGTCGGTGGCCGCATTGGCGATACCCAGCGGATTGATGCCGGCCCAGACCGGGTCGTGAACGTTCTCGTGATCCACCAATGTCGCGATGGCCTGCGTTCGACCCAACCCGTACATCCGATCCACATCTGCCCAGCTGCCCCCGAACCCGGCACGCCGCAACAGATGGCCCGCGTCCTCACGCGTCCATGCCATGACTGATCACCCCCGTTTTGCCCGATCACTTCGCGATACAAGGGTGAACCGATGTTCGACGAGCACACCCCCCCTGGCTCGCTCCCTGCATTCCGCAGACCCTGCGAACACGATTGATCGACGAATCAGCCTGTTGGGCAGCTCACGGGAATTTCGCGCATCGGTTTTCGTCGCTGCCGCCCGACGCGGTTCGTTGACATTGGCGCTCGAGCCCGGCAAAGCGCCGTCTCACGCACCCGACACCGCGATCGCGAATTTCTTGAAATTCACGGTCGCCGGTCATCAGGACGATTGCCGTCGGCGTGCGACCCGGTTAGCCTCGGCGGCAACTGGTTTCAGGAGTGGGAAGCATGCTCTGCACACGTCGACGATTCATGGGCCGCAGTGCCGCCTGGATCGCCGCATTGACGGCCGCCGGCTGGCTGTCGCCGGAAGCCGTAAACGCGGCCCGTTGGGACCCGGCGCTGTTCGCATCGACGACACTGGAAGAGCTGGTCGCCGCACTGGGCGGCGGACCGGTGGAACCGAGCGACGCGATCGCCATCAACGCGCCGGAGATCGCCGAGAATGGTGCCGTCGTGCCGCTGGCGGTGACCAGCCGCATCCCGGACACGCAGTCGCTGTCGATACTCGTCGAGAAGAATCCCAATCTGCTGGCCGCGACGTTCCGTTTCCCGGAAGGCACGTTGGCCGAAGTACAGACGCGCGTGAAAATGGCGCAGACGTCGAACGTATGGATTCTCGTGCGCGCCGCGGGCGGCAATTTCGTCGCGGCCAAGGAAATCAAGGTGACGCTCGGCGGATGCGGAGGCTGACATGGCGAACCCGATGAAGATCCGCGCGCGCGCCGAAGGCGATGTCGTGGAAGTGAAAGTGCTGATCGCCCATGTGATGGAGACCGGCCAGCGCAAGAACGCGGCCGGCGATCCGATTCCGGCGCACTTCATCCAGACGGTCGAAGCGCTTTGCAACGATCGCACCGTGCTGTCGGCGGAATGGGGCCCGGCGATTTCCGCGAACCCGTACTTCGCGTTCAAGTTCATCGGCGCGAAAAAGGGCGACACGGTCAGCGTCACGTGGACCGACTCGAAGGGTGACTCGCGCACCGACGAGGTCGTGATCCAGTGAAGCGCGTGGTGATCGTCGGACTCGCTGCCGCACTGCTCGGCGTCGGCGCCATCGCCATCGGCCAGGACAATGCGGCGCTCGAAGGCATTGCGAAGTATCGCGAGATGCTGAAGGACGGCAATCCGGCCGACCTGATGGAGCTGCGCGGCGCAGCGCTCTGGACCACGCCGCGCGGTCCGCGCCATGCCACGCTCGAAGCCTGCGATCTCGGGCTCGGCCCCGGTGTCGTCGACGGCGCCTATGCGCGGCTGCCCCGTTGGTTCGACGACACCGGCCGCGTGCAGGACGTCGAATCGCGTCTCGTGACCTGCATGGTCACGCTGCAGGGCTTCCGCGCCGAAGACGCGATGCGCGACTGGTACCGGCCCGCGTCCGATCTCGAAGCGCTCGTGACCTACGTCGCCGTCCAGTCCCAGGGCCAGCCGATCGATGCGCCCGCCACCCATCCGCGGGAAGCGGAAATGGCCGCGATCGGCGAGGTACTGTTCTTCCGCCGCGCCGGTCCGCTGGATTTCTCGTGCGCCACCTGCCATTCGCAGCGCGATCGCCGGATCCGCCTGCAGGAACTGCCGGATTTCCTCGATCCCGCCGAAGCCCGCGCATCGATCACGACGTGGCCGGCCTACCGCGTATCGCAAAGCAACGTCTGGACGATGGAACGTCGATTGATCGACTGCATCCGCCAGATGCGCGCGCCGGATGCCGACTTCGGATCCGACGCGATCATCGCGCTCGAAACGTGGCTGCAGAAACAGGCGACCGGCGGCGTGCTGTCGTCACCGGGCATCAAGCGATGATCGGCCGCCGCAGCTGGCTGGCGGGCATGCTCGGCACGATCGCGTTGACGGTGACCGCAGCCGAGGATCTGCACGACCGCGCGGAAGCCGTCGTGCGGCGCTCGTTCTCGACGGCAACGCCGGAAGAATGGCGGACGCGGCTCGCGCAGGACGAAGTCCAGGCCCTGTGCAGCCGACACCGGGATGCTCCCCCGGCCGAAGTCGCTGCCCGGGTCGTGGAACTGTCACGGGCAACGCTGCGCTATCCGGACAACGGGCGGCTGATGGGCAACTGGCGCGAAGGAGAGAAGCTGGCGAGCATCGGCACCGGCGGCCATATCGGCCGGATCCAGCCGGACCGGCCGGGCACGCGCAAGGGCGGCAACTGCTATGCGTGCCACGTGCTGGCGCCGAAGGAAATGGCCGCCGGCAACCTGGGGCCGAGCCTCGCCGGCTACGGCAAGATCCACGGCACGTCGGAAGACGCCGTGCGATTCACGTATCAGAAGATTTTCAACGCGCAGGCGTGGTTTCCCTGCACGCACATGCCGCGCTTCGGCGCCAACGGCTGGCTGACGCCCGACGAGATCGCCGATGCGGTGGCGTTCCTGCTGGACCCGGAATCTCCGGTGAACCGCTGATCGCGGTGCCCGGACCCGGGCGTTACATCGTCAGATCGAATAGAAGTCGAACGCGATCCGCTTGGACGCCACGTCGGTGGCGGCCAGCCGGGTTTCGTCGCCCCCCACCATGCGACCCGGCGAATTGACCAGACCGGCAAGCAGCAACGCGGCGAAGCTGGTGGCGACGAAGAGCGACGACGTTTTCATGGACGGAAACCCGGTGGGTGGAGACGCCCCATCTACGGCATCGGCCGGGCGAACTTGAGGAAAGCCTGACCAGATTCCGCAAGTCACTGAATGCTCGACACTACCGTCTACGGTGGCAGATCGAGGCCCGCCAGCACACCCTCCGCCACCCAGACCGGCAGCCTGCTGCCGAGGTCGAACCCCGGATCGGCGACCAGCGCCCGGCCGACCGCGACATCGAGGGTCGCCCCCCGCGAACCGGCCGCGAGAAAAGCCTGTTCCCCCGGCGACGCCGGCCGGACGGCAACCCGCCAGCGCGGCCGATACACCAGCGCCCTCTGGCCGCCACCTACCGGTTCCACGGCGAACTCGCCCTCGAAATCGGGCTGGTGGATTTCCCAGATGCGGGCAATGGGCCACGGCGATTGCACCAGCGCGACCGCGGGATGCAGGTGAATCCGCAGATCACCCTGCCGCTCGGGCGGCACGGCAGCCAGCGTCGCGGGATCGAACGGCGGCGCATCGGCGGCATAGTGGGATCGATGCACCGCCCATTCGAGTTGCGCGACGTCGGGCAAGTACGGCAGGTCCTGCGCGGGCTCGAACGCCGACAGGAAATCCGGCAACCGATCGCCGAACCGGTTCAGATCGCCATCGGCCGATGGCTGGGCGCGTGCGTAGTGCACCGCAAGTCCGGCGAAGAATTCATCGCCGACGACGCGCCGGACCACCGGATACGCCGCCTGCAGCGCGCCGATCGCATTCGCCTGCACGTTGCCGCGGTAGATCGCGAGGCGCCGCGTCGCCGTCGCCGGATCGCATCGGAACAGATCGACGGCCGTTGCGGCCGCCGCGGCGTCGGTCAGCGCCGCGGCGAACCGCGCCTGCGTGCCCGCCAGGTCAGGCATCGGCCGGCGCGTCCCGCAACGTCGCCGCGCGGACCGCTTCGTCCAGCAGCACGTCCAACGGTGGAATGGCCGTGTCCCACTCGATCAGCGTCGGCACGGCGCCGAAGCGGTCGATCGCCGAGCGATAGAGTTGCCGGACCGGCTCGCCGACCCGGGACCCATGGTCGTCGATCAGCACGTCGTCGGCCTTCGAATGGCCCGCCAGATGGATCTCGCCGACCACGCCGGCCGGAATCGTCGCCAGCGCGGTCCGCGCATCGAACCCGTGGTTCACGGCGTTGACGTACAGGTTGTTGATGTCGAGCAGCAGGCCGCAACCGCTACGCTGCGCGAGTTCCACCAGAAACTCGACCTCGCTGCAGTCGTCATGGGCATAGGCCAGATAGCTGGACACGTTCTCGATCAGGATCCGGCGACTCAGCCGGTTCTGCAGCGCGTCCACCCGCTCGACCATCAACGCCAGCGCCTCCCGCGTGTACGGCATCGGCAACAGGTCGTTGAAATGCCGATCGCCGGAACGGCCCCAGCACACGTGCTCGGACACCAGCGCCGGCTCGACGCGCTCGACCAGCCGCGCCAGATGTTCGACGTGGCGATCGGACAATCCGTCGACCGATCCCAAGGCCATTCCGACACCGTGCAGGCTCACCGGATAACGCTGCCGCACGGTGTCCAGCACGTGCAGATCGAACCCGCCGTCGCCGAAGTAGTTCTCGCTGTGGACTTCGAGCCACGGCACGGCGGGATCGCCGTCGAGGAACGCGCCGTAGTGCGGCGCGCGCAATCCGATGCCGACGCCCTGCAGCGCCGTCCCCGACCGCGTCACGATCACTTCTTCGGCTTGACCACGCCGCCCAGGCTGTCGCAGGTGCCCTTGGCGACGAACTTCCATTCGCCCGGATCGTTGTCGGCCTTGGCCTGGCCGGCACAGGAATGGGTGCCGGAGGCGTTGGCGCAATCGTTCTGTCCCGCCTTCGCCACGCCGTAGCACTTCTCCTTGCCCTTCTTGTCACCCATGTCGTCCGCGTGGGCGACGGCGGCTCCGGCACTGGCGGCGATCAGGCCGGCGAGCGCGGCGTGGATGATGGCTTTCTGGTTCATGCAGTTCTCCTGGGTTGGTAAAGGGTCGGGAAACGCCCTCGGCTGTTACGGATTCGATCGTCGATCGGATGCGGTGGCGCCCCGTGGATTCCGGAGCCGGATGTTACGGGATCATCGTCGCCGCGCCGATGCGGCAACCGACGCGGGAAGCGCTACCATCGGAACCCATGCACCGCCGACAGTTCCTCGAACTCCTTGCGTGCGCCGCCGCGGGCGGACTCGCGCTCGATGCGCCCCGCGTGCTGGCCGGTGACGGCGACGCCACGTTCTACGACGCGCCGCCGTTCGGCAACGTGGGCCTGCTGCATTTCACCGACTGCCACGCGCAACTGCTGCCGATCCACTATCGCGAACCGTCGATCAATCTCGGCACCGGCGCGGCCCGCGACCGATTGCCGCACCTGACCGGCGAAGCGCTGCTGCGCGCGTGCGGCATTCCCGCCGGCACCCGCGAAGCCCATGCGTTCTGTCATCTGGATTTCGCCGCCGCGGCCCGCACGTACGGCCGCGTCGGCGGCTTCGCGCATCTCGCGACGCTGATCCGGCGTCTGCGGGCCGAACGCCCCGGCGCGCTGCTGCTGGACGGCGGCGATACGTGGCAGGGATCCGGTCTGAGCCTGTGGACCCGCGGCCAGGACATGGTCGAGGCCTGCCTTTCGTTGGGCGTCGACGTGATGACCGGCCATTGGGAGTTCACGCACGGCGCCGAGCGCGTGCTGGAACTGGTGCAAGGGCCGCTGCTCGCAAACATCGATTTCGTCGCGCAGAACGTGCGGACCGATGATTTCGGCGATCCGGTGTTTCCGCCGTTCGCGTTGCGCGCCGTGAACGGCGTCACGGTGGCCGTGATCGGTCAGGCGTTCCCGTACACGCCGATCGCGAACCCGAAATACTTCGTGCCCGATTGGACCTTCGGCATCC
>JAHCKV010000620.1 GCA_026125595.1 Burkholderiales bacterium
CGTTGATCAGGCAGACGCCGAACGGTGCATCGTCGCGCAGACAGACCTTGGTCATCTCGAGATAGCGCTGCTCGAAGATCTTCAGCGGCAGCATGCCGCCCGGAAAGAGCACCGTGTCCAGCGGAAACAGCGGCAGCGCGAGCTTGCGGTCGACGGCCACGATTCACTCCTCCGGCAGACCACGGCCTCCATCGCCCCAGCGCGGCAGCAACGAGTGGGCGACGCCGATCTGATCGAGCACCCGCGCGACGACGAAATCCACGATGTCCTCGACGCGTTGCGGGCGATGATAGAAACCAGGGTTTGCCGGCAGGATGATTGCGCCGGCGCGATCGAGCCGCAGCATGTTCTCGAGATGGATCGCCGAGAACGGCGTTTCCCGTGGTACCAGGACCAACCGACGTGATTCCTTCAGCATGACATCGGCAGCGCGCTCGATCAGCGTGCTCGCCAGGCCAGTCGCGACCGCCGCCAGCGTACCCATGGAGCAAGGACAGATGACCATGGCATCGGCGGGATTCGAGCCCGACGCGATCGGTGCGAACCAGTCTTCCCGTCCAAAGACTTCCAACTGGCCGTCGCGGGCACCATAGCGCTCGGCGAGGAGCCGCTGTGCTTCGCGCGGCTGCACCGGCAACTTGAGGTCGAGTTCCTGACGCGCGACGATCTGCGCCACCGGCGAATAGATGAGCCACACGCTGACGTCGGTGGCCAGCAGACATTCGAGCAGCCGGACGCCGTAGCCCATGCCGGATGCGCCGGTGAAGGCGAGTGCCACGGTGCGGGGCGGCGTCACGGAACGGGATTCATCGCCCGGGTGCGTCGCCCGGATTCACGGGCGGTGGCACGACCGCGGCCGCCTCGCTGCGCAGTCGAAGCACCGTCGCTTCGAGGCGTTGAATCTCAGCCTTCAGCGCATCGAGTTCCTGCCGGCGCGAATCGAGTTGAGATTCCTCCCGGATGATCTCCGCGTCGCGGCGCTTGCGTGCATCGAGCAGACCGCACATGACGTCCTGAAACCGGTCACCCACGGTCTCCGGCACGATCGGTGCGGCCTCGGTGTCGGACGCGGGGGCCGTTTCGAGAATCTGGCCGTCCTCGGACTGCAGTTGCCAGGTCAGTGCGCGCAGCGTGTGATCGCGGCAGTGGATGCGCTCGCGATAGATCGCCGTGCGGGCCGTGCCGTTCTGTACCCGTACCGGCTTCGCGAACACCACCTTGCGCCAGTAGACCACGTCGTCGACGCCGAGGATCACCTTGCTGCGATCGTAGAAATGCGCGTCGGTGCCCGTGGACGGGACCCGCGTCCAGTCCGCGGCGATGGCCGCCTGTGCCAGCAGCAGCGAGATCAGTGCGACGCTGACGACGGTGGCGCGCACGAGAGTCGTTACTCCGCGTCGAACAGTTCGCGATGTCGCCGCAACACCCGATGTTCACCGCGGAAATGCCGCGCCAGGGTTTCGACGAAATACACGGATCGATGGCGACCGCCGGTGCATCCGATGGCGACCGTCAGATAGCTGCGGTTGTCGCGGACGAAGCACGGCAGCCAGCGTTCGACGAAATCGCGGATGTCGCCCAACATATGCGTGACTGCGGGCTCCGCTTCGAGAAACGCGACCACGGGCGCGTCGCGTCCGGTCAGGGGGCGCAACATCGTGTCGTAGTGCGGGTTGGGCAGGCAGCGCACGTCGAACACGAAGTCGGCATCGAGTGGAATGCCGTGCTTGAAGCCGAACGACTGGAACATCAGTGTGAGCCCGGCGTGGGGATCGGCGTTGACGAACTCCTTGACCCATTGGCGCAGCGCGTTGGCCGACAGGTCGCTCGTGTCGATGTGATGCCCGATCGAGATGACGGGTTCGAGAATCTCGCGTTCGCGTTCGATGCACTCGGGCAACGTTCGTCGGCCATCCGACAGCGGATGCCGGCGACGCGTTTCCGAGAACCGCTTGACCAGCGTATCGGTCTTCGCATCGAGGAACAGCACTTTGATGTCGATGTCGCGGTTGCGCAGGCCTTCCCGGATGCGAGGAACCTCCTCGATGCCATGGCCTCCGCGCACATCGATGCTGATGGCGACTTTCTTGTGGCGTTCGGCCTCGAGGTGGTTTACCAGATCGACCAGCAACTTCGCGGGCAGATTGTCGACGACGTAGAAGCCCGAGTCTTCCAGCACCGCGAGCGCAATGCTCTTGCCGGAGCCGGAGAGGCCGCTGATCAGCACGAGTTCCACTAGAGCGGC
>JAHCKV010000621.1 GCA_026125595.1 Burkholderiales bacterium
CAATCTGATCAAGAGCCTGACGCCGCGCTACAACATCCTGTATCGCGACGACAAGTCGTACCCCTATCTGGTGTTGTCCGGCCATCGCTTTCCGCGATTGGGCTTCCATCGCGGCGGGCTCGACCGCGAGAACCGCTATTTCGGACCATTTCCCCACGCGAGCGCCGTCCGTGAGAGCATCCAGTTGCTGCAGAAGGTGTTCCGCATCCGCACCTGCGAGGACACCGTGTTCGCCAATCGCTCGCGACCTTGCCTGCTGCATCAGATCCAGCGCTGCACGGCACCGTGTGTCGGACTGGTGGATGACGCGAGCTACGCCGAGGATGTCCGCAACGCATCGCTGTTCCTGGAAGGACGCACCGACGAAGTGCTGGGCGCTCTCGAAAATCGGATGCAGACGGCGGCGGAAAACATGGAGTACGAGCAGGCAGCGGCGTTCCGCGACCGGATCCGCAGCCTCAAGACCATCCGCGAGCGTCAATACGTGTCGAGTGCCCGCGCGCTCGATGCCGACGTGGTGGCGGTCGTCAGTGAATCGGGCCTCACGGCCGTGAACCTGGTGATGATCCGTGCCGGCATGCATCGCGGTGATCGCACGTTCTTTCCGCAGAACGCGCGGGAAGGCGACACCGGTGACGCACTCGAGGCCTTCCTCGCGCAACACTACCTGTCGCGCCCCGTACCGCCGCTGATCGTGCTCGATCGGAACTTCGAATCCGACGCGCTGGGCCAGTTGCTGTCCGAGCAATCGGGCATCAAGGTGCAGATCGTCGACAACCCCGCGGGCGAACGTCGCGTCTGGCTCGACATGGCGCGGCAGAATGCGCGACTCGCCATTGGCCAGCGGGTCGCGACCCAGGGCAACCAGGAAGCGCGTCTGGCGGCGCTGCAGAAGGCGCTGTCGCTGCCCGAGACCGCTCAGCGGATCGAATGCTTCGACATCAGCCACACGATGGGTGAGGCGACGGTGGCGTCCTGCGTCGTCTACGACCGCGGTGCGATGCAAAGCGCGGAGTACCGCCGCTACAACATCACTGGCATCACGCCCGGAGACGACTACGCCGCGATGCGCCAGGCGCTGGACCGCCGCTATCGGCGGATCGTCGAAGGGGAAGGGCGGCTGCCCGACCTGCTGCTGATCGACGGCGGCAAGGGCCAGATCTCCAGCGTCCTGCCGATCCTCGAAGGCCTCGGCCTCGGTGACCTGCCGGTGATCGGCGTGGCCAAGGGTGAGACACGCAAGGCGGGGCTCGAACAACTGATCGTGCCGCAGACCGGCGAGATCGTGCGCCTGGCGCCCGACGACCCGGCCCTGCATCTGATCCAGCAGGTGCGCGACGAGGCGCACCGGTTCGCAATCACCGGACACCGCAACCGCCGCGAGAAGGCGCGCATCACGTCGAAGCTGGAAGACATCGAAGGCATCGGCGCGAAACGGCGCCAGCGGCTGCTGGCGCGATTCGGCGGCTTGAAAGGCGTGATCGCCGCCAGTGTCGACGAACTGAGCGGCGTGGAGGGCATCTCACACGAGTTGGCCGAGCGCATCTATCGCGAATTGCACTGACCCATCCACTCGACATTCCCCATGCCGCTCAACTGGCCCAATGTACTCACCTGGACGCGGATCGTGCTGATTCCGGTCTTTGTCGCGTTGTTCTACGTGCCCGACACCTGGCTGTCGCCGCACGAGAAGAACCTGTCGGCGGCAGCGGTGTTCCTGCTCGGCGCGATCACCGACTGGCTCGACGGCTGGCTGGCCCGCAGCCTGAACCAGACTTCGGCATTCGGCGCGTTTCTCGATCCGGTGGCCGACAAGCTGATGGTGGCCGCCGCGTTGATCGTGCTCGTCAAGCTCGGCCGCACCGAAGACGTGGTCGCCGTGATCATCATCGGCCGCGAGATCGCGATCTCGGCGCTGCGCGAATGGATGGCGAAGATCGGCGAGAGTCGTTCCGTCGCCGTTTCGGCGCTGGGCAAGCTCAAGACCGCGGCGCAGATGGTCGCGATCCTGCTGTTGCTCTACCACGATCCGTTGTTCGGGTTGATCGACCTGCAGGGAATCGGCACCGCGCTGATCTACGTGGCCGCCGTTCTGACGCTCTGGTCGATGGTCTACTACCTGCGGATGGCCCTGCCACGGGCGCTGGATAGGCACAATTGATGCGCCGAGGTTGACACGGCGCCAGCGGTTCCTATAATTCGGCCTCTGTCCGCGCGGGAATAGCTCAGTTGGTAGAGCGCAAC
>JAHCKV010000622.1 GCA_026125595.1 Burkholderiales bacterium
AGATGCCGTTCTTCAGGAATGTCTGCCGCAGCCCTGCGAGGTGCTTCGACACGACCAGCAGATTGGGCTGTTCCAGTTTGAGCAGGCGGGCAGCCGCGGCGGTCACCGTCGGCAACGCGTAGACGCCCCGCACCGGCAGATTGCGCGCCTCGATGGCGGCGAGCCACGGCGCCAGTGTCTCGGGTGCGGTGAGGGCCGAATACAGAAAGCGGTCTTCCCTGCGCTTGCCTTTCTCGTGCGTCTGCAGCGTGGCCGCGTAGTACGGCGTGCTCCGATACAACTGCTTGAGCTTGCGCTCGACCAGCGCCTTGCGGTCGCGGCCCGATGTGTGCGGCAGCGTTTCGAAGCGGTAGTCCTCGTCGACCATGTCGACCATCAGCGAAACCGGTGCGGCCCGCACGCCCCGCAGCCACGCGGCGAACCCGGCATGGCCCGCCTCGTCGTCGTCGAAGCGACGGCAGTTCGTGAGCTTGCCCGACCACCGGGCCGCCGATACGCCCAGGGCCGATACGCAGATGAGGATCGCGGCGGTCATGGTGGTCAGATGCGGATCTGCCCGATCATGTCGTAGATCGGAGTCAGGACCGAGAACAGGATCAGCGCCAGCATGGTGCCCAGCACCAGCGTCAATGCCGGTTCGATCAGCTTCAGCGCCTTGTCGACGGAATCCCGCACGTCGCGGTTGTAGAAGTAGCTGATGTTCAGCAGCGCGGTGTCGAGTGCGCCGGTGTTTTCCCCGACCCACAGCATCCGGATCACCAGCGGCGGAAAGATGCCCAGTTTCTGGAACGTATCCGACAACGGCTCGCCGGCGTTGATCTGCTGTCCGGCCTGACGCAGACCGCTGGCGATCACGCGATTGCCGACGATGCCCTCGCTGGTCCGGATCGCGTCGAGCACGGTGATGTTGGATTGATACATCATCGCGAAGAAATTGGCGAAGCGCGACAGGATGATCTTCTGCAGGATCGGGCCGATGACCGGCACTCTCAGCTTGAGGCGGTCATAGACGAACGCGGCCTGCGGGTTGGCCCGGATCAACGCGACGACGCCGATCACTGCGAGCACCGGAACGGCGATCACGACCCACCAGTAATTCACGACGAAGTCCGACAGCGCGATCAGGATTCGTGTCTGCAACGGCAGGTCGATCCGCATGGTCTTCAACAGGCCAACCACCTGCGGGACCAGATACACCAGCAGGAATGCGAGCACGCCCAGCACGACCACCAGCACCAGCATCGGGTAGATCAGCAGCTTCTTGGTCTGCGCTGCCAGTTCGTCCTGCCATTTCAGCGATTCGGACATCGACTTGAACACATCGATCAGCCGGCCGGTCTGTTCGCCGGCGCGCACCAGGCTCACGAACACGTTGTCGAAGATCTGCGGGAACGCGACCATCGCCTGGGACAGCATCTTGCCGCCTTCGATATCCTCCAGCATCGACGACACGACGGACTTGAAGCGCGCGTTGTCCAGACTGTCGCGCAGATCGCGCAGGCCTTCCAGCATCGGAATGCCGGCGCGCGCCATCTGTTCCATGTCGAAGCAAAAGTTGATCAACTCCTTGCGGTCGACTTTTCCACCGCCGGTGGCGGCACCGGTGCGGATCTGACGGAACGTGATGAGATCCAGCCCCATGCGTCTCAGCCGCAGCTCCAGATCGACGTCGTTCGTCGCGTCGAGCCGGCCCCGGGTCTGCTGCCCGGTCTGATTGACGGCTTTGTACTGGAAGGAAGGCATGGTGGAACGGGCGGCCGGGACGTCCGGTGTGTTGCGGGGCCGACTTACACGACGCGGCCGGTGAGATCCACCGAGCGCGAGACTTCCGACAGGCTGGTGACGCCTTCCAGGACGCGCGCGACGCCTTCTTCCGCCAGCGCGCGGAAGCCGCGTTCGGTAGCGGCCCGCCGCAACTCGCGTGCGGTCGCGCGGCGTGCCACCAGTTCGTCGAGATCGGCATCCATGTGCAGGATCTCCATGATCGCCACGCGACCCTTGAACCCCCGGCCACCGCAATGCCGGCAGCCGCCGTCGCGCTGCTTGAACATCGTCGCACCGCTTTCGGGTGGGAGTCCGAGGATGTGCTTCTCTTCCAGCGATGGGCGGTACTCGACGCGGCACTGCTGGCAGAGCATCCGCACCAGCCGCTGCGCGATCACGCCGATCACGTTGCCGGCGATGATGTCCGGCAGGATGCCGATGTCGAGCAATCGCGGAAACGCGCCGATCGCCGAATT
>JAHCKV010000623.1 GCA_026125595.1 Burkholderiales bacterium
TTCGCGATCGTCACCCTGCGGCGACAGTGTCGGATTGATCAGCACCGTGTACGGAATCACGTCGGCATCGGGATAGCGGGGCGACTTGAAGCCGCCGAAGATCACGACCCGCTGCGATACGCCGATCTGCGGTGCCGCGATACCCGCACCGTTCATCGCCTTCATCGTGTCTTCCAGATCCTCGATCAACGCCTGCAGCTCCGGCGTGTCGAACCGCTCCACCTCGACGGACCGCAGCAACAACCGCGGATCGCCCATCCGCAGGACTTCACGAATCGCCATGACGAGCCACGCCCTCGAGGATGCGCCGCACGCGCGCGAGCGCCTGCTGCAGGATCACGTTCACGTCGTCGAACCGGATTCCGCCGACGCTCGACGCGCGTCCGGCGGCATGGTTGGCCACGACGGCGACCGCCGCGTAGGAAAGATCGATCTCGCGGGCCAGCGCCGCTTCCGGCATGCCGGTCATGCCCACCATCGTCGCACCGTCGCGCTCCAGTCGGTCGATCTCGGCCGCGGTCTCGAGCCGAGGCCCCTGCATCGTCGCATAAACGCCGTCCGGCACGACCGCCTCGCCGATCTGTGCCGCCGCCGCGAGCAGTTCCTCACGCAGCGGTTGCGAATACGGATGCGTAAAGTCCACATGGGTGACCGGATGATCCGGTCCTTCGAAGAAGGTGTGCTTGCGGCCCCACGTGTAGTCGAGAATCTGATGCGGAATGGCGATGACGCCTGGCCCGAGATCCGCGCGGATGCCGCCGACCGACGCCACCGACACCACAGCCCTCGCCCCCTGATCCTTCAGAGCCCAGATGTTCGCGCGGTAGTTCACCTGGTGCGGCGGAATCGTGTGGCCGTAACCGTGCCGGGCCAGAAAGATCACCGGCCGGCCTTCGAGCCGCCCGAACGTCAGGGCGCCGGACGGCTCTCCGTAGGGCGTGCGCACGATCTGTTGCCGCTCCACCTCGAGGCTCGACAGCTGGGTGAGCCCGCTGCCGCCGATGATCGCCAGAGCGCCGCTCATCCCGTGGTCTCCTTCAACGCGTAGACCGCGGGCAGATTGCGCCACGCGCCGTGGACATCCATGCCGTAGCCGAACACGTAGCGATCCGGCACCGTGACACCGACGAAATCGGCCTGCACGGGCTTCGGCCGGCCGAGGATCTTCTCGCAGAACACCGCATTCAGGACTTCCCGCGCACCGGCTTCGCGCAGCGAATCGCGAATCGCCGCGAGCGTGTAGCCTTCATCGAGGATGTCGTCGACGACCAGCACCACGCGATCCCGCACATCTTCGCGCGGTCGCACTTTCCATTCGATGCGTCCGCCGGCGGTCTCGCCGCGATAGCGTGTCGCGTGGATGTAGTCGAAATCGAGCGGAAAGTGCAGCAACGGCAGCAGCTGCCCCGTGAACACGACGCCACCGCCCATCACGGACATCACGACCGGATACATCTCACCGAGTCGTGCGGTCACCTCGGCGGCAACTCGTGTCACTGCGGCGGTGACCGCCTCGGCGGAACAGATGACGTCGGCTTCGCTCAGGAAAGCCCAGGCCTGCGCGGTATCCCGGTTCACCGGATCAGGCATTGTCGCCGGCCAGCGCCTTGGCCGCGAAGGCCGAGAACTCGGCGCCGAGTTCGGGATGGCGCAGCGCATAGACCAGATTGGCCATCTGGAAGCCGAGCTTGGAGCCGCAGTCGTAGCGTGTGCCGACGAATTCCCAAGCCAGTGCCGGTTCATGGAACAACAACTGCGCGATGCCGTCGGTCAACTGGATCTCGCCACCGGTGCCCTTGCCGATGCGTTCGAGGAAATGAAACACCGTCGGCGACAGGATGTAGCGGCCGACCACTGCGAGATTCGACGGCGCATCAGCCGGTTTCGGCTTCTCGACGATGGCGGCGATGCGATGCAACCGCCCTTCGACCGGCTCGTTCTTGATGACGCCGTACTTGCTCGATTCTTCGTTCGGAATCTGCTGCACGGCCAGCACCGAAGACTGGCGCTCCTCGTAGATGCCGACCATCTGTCGCAGCACGCTCGGACGCCCATCGATCAGGTCGTCGGCGAGAATCACCGCGAACGGATTGTTGCCGACCACCGGCTTCGCGCACAGCACCGCATGACCGAGACCGAGCGCCTCGGGCTGGCGCACGTAGATGCAGCTGACGTTCTTCGGCACGATGTTGCGCACCGCTTCGAGCAGCGCGGTACGTCCCTTGGCCTCCAGCTCGATC
>JAHCKV010000624.1 GCA_026125595.1 Burkholderiales bacterium
GTGACCGTCGAGCCGGGCGGTACTGTCGCGATTCACAACCACAAGGATCGCCCGGCCGTCGCCCATCTGATCCAGGGCACGCTGACCGAAAAGCGCGAAGGCGGCTTCGTGCGCGAACACCACACCGGCGACACGTGGACCGAAACCAAGGAAGTGACGCACTGGGCCGAAAACCACGGCGACGACAAAGCCGTGCTGGTCGTCGCGGACATCTTCAAGCCGTGATGCAGCGCCGCCCGCCGTTTTCGCTGGCAGCGCCGCTCAGACCGGCGGCACGAACCGCGTCGGTTTGATCTTCTCCGGCAGCACGCGCCCCTTGTGCGTGCGGCTGCCGGCGTAGTGCCCCAGCTCCCGCTTGCCGAGTTCCACGGTCTTCTCCTTGCCGCCGCGGCCGATGCCGACGATGGCCAGCGTTGCCTGATTGGAGACCGTCACCGCGACGAGCTTCTCGCCTTTGTCGAGGCCCATCAGGATCAACCCGCGGCCGCGCGCCTGGTACTTCAGCTCGGCGAGCTGCACCAGCAGCAGCTTGCCGCCCTCGGAAACCGACGCGACGTAGGTGCCGGGCAACTCCGGAAACGGTACCGGCTCCACCGGCGTTTCGTCGGCCTCGAGCGTCATGAACTCGCGGCCCGCGCGGCGGTTCGACATCATGTCGGCGAGCCTGGTCCGGAACGCATAGCCACCGGTCGATGCCACCAGCACGTGCGTGTCGGGTTTGCCGGCGAGACAGAACACGATCTTCGCGCCGTCCTGAACCTCGACCAGCGACGACGCGGGCGCGCCATCGCCGCGGCCTGGCGGTAACGATGCTGCCTCGACGCTGTATGCACGCCCCTTCGAATCGAGAAACACCACCGGATCGACCGTGCGACATCGGAGCAGCGCACCGAGCCCGTCGCCTTCCTTGAACGACAGCGCCGCCGGATCGACCTCCCATCCCTGGCGCGCCCGCACCCAACCATTGCGCGAGAAGATCACCGTCAACGGTTCATCGACGATCGGTTTCGCAGCGACCGCCTTCTCCGAAGCCTGGATGATCGTCCGGCGTGCATCGCCGAACGTCTTCATGTCGGCCTCGATCTCCTTGACGACCAGGTTCTCGAGGACCTTGCGCGATCCGAGCACACGTTCCAGCTCTTTCTGTTCGCGGCGTTCCTCGTCGAGTTCCTTCTCGACCTTGAAGTGTTCGAGCTTGGCCAGTTGCCGCAACCGCATCTCGAGAATGTCTTCGGCCTGCCGCTCGGTCAGGCCGAATGCTTCCATCAGATCGGCCTTCGGATCGTCCGCTTCGCGGATCACCTTGATCACGGCGTCCACGTTCAACAGCACGATCATCCGGCCTTCGAGCACGTGGATGCGATCGAGCACCTGGTCCAGCCGATGCTGCGAACGACGCGTCACCGTGGCGAGCCGGAACTCGGTCCATTCACGCAGCAGCTGCTGCAGCGATTTGCCGGCGGGCCGGCCGTCGAGCCCGACCAGCACCATGTTGATCGACGCGTTGCCTTCCATGCTGGTCTTGGCCAGCAGCAGATTCACGAACTCGGTCTCGTCGACCTTCGACGTCTTCGGCTCCAGCACCAGCCGCACCGGATGCGTGCGGTCGGATTCGTCGCGCGCCTTGTCCAGCAACGACAGCAGCAGTTGCTTCTCGCGCTGCTGGTCCGGTGTGAGCGACTTCTTGCCGGGCTTGGGCTGCGGATTGGTCAGCGCGTCGATCTCTTCGAGCACCTTGCGGGCAGACGTGCCGGGCGGCAGCTCGGTGACGACCATCTGCCACTGCCCGCGCGCGAGGCGCTCGATGGTCCAGCGCGCCCGCACCCGCACCGAGCCGCGACCGTTGCGATAGGCGGTCGCGATCTCGTCGCGCGGCGTGATGATCTGTCCACCGCCCGGGAAATCGGGCCCCTGGATGTGTTCGAGAATGCCGTCGATATCGAGATCCGGATTGCGGATCATCGCGATCGCCGCATGGCTCACTTCGTTCAGGTTGTGGCTCGGGATCTCCGTCGCCATGCCGACCGCGATGCCCGAGGCACCGTTGAGCAGCAACACCGGCAGCCGCGCCGGCAACACTGCCGGCTCTTCGGTGGAACCGTCGTAGTTGGGCACGAAATCGACGGTGCCCTGATCGAGCTCCGCCAGCAGCACCTCGGAAAACTTCGTCAGCCGCGCTTCGGTGTAGCGCATCGCCGCCGGTTCGTCACCGTCGCGCGAACCGAAGTTG
>JAHCKV010000625.1 GCA_026125595.1 Burkholderiales bacterium
GCGATCTGGAGGAGGGCGTGCTCGATACGGCCCGTCTCGCGCGCATCATCGCGGACCCGTCGCCCGGGCGTCACTTCAAGCTCGAGAAGGACGCGCGGTTCTCGGACACCGTCGTGACGCTGCTGCTCGACAATTCGGCGTCGATGCGCGGACAGCCGCTGATGGTCGTCGCGGTCTGCGCGGACATCCTGATCCAGACCATGGAACGTTGCGGCGTGAAGGTCGAGGTTCTGGGCTTCACGACCGATGCTTGGCGCGGCGGTCAATCGCGCCGCGCGTGGATCGACGCCGGTCAACCGCCGGCACCCGGCCGGCTCAACGACCTGTGCCACATCGTCTACAAGGCGGCCGACATGCCGTGGCGGCGCGCGCGCCACAATCTCGGCTTCCTGATGCAGCCGGGACTGCACAAGGAAAACATCGATGGCGAAGCATTGGACTGGGCCTATCGCCGGCTGCTCGCGCGGCCCGAGAAACGCCGCATCCTGATCATGATCTCGGACGGTGCACCGGTCGACGAGTCGACCCTCGCCGCGTCGATGAGTCCGGGCAGCCTGCTCGAACAGCATCTGCATGCGGTGATCGCCGAGATCGAACATCAAGGCAAGGTGGAGTTGACGGCCATCGGCATCGGCTACGACGTGGACCGCTTCTACCGGCGGTCCACGAAGATTGCCGAGATCACCGAACTGGCAACGGTGCTGGTGCACGAACTGGCGCGGTTGCTCGATTCGGAGGCGGCGGCGCCGAACCGGTCCCGCGGAGCCGAACGCCGCGCCTCCACCACCGCGGCCGCGCCGCGACTGCGGGCCGTCCGTGTTTGACCTCGGGCGGCGCTGTGGCGTCGCTATCGCGCTGCTCGTCGGCATCGTCGCGGCAGATCCGGCCGCGGCCCATGGTCGTCCCCACGACCTCGCCGACGTCGAGGTGAGTGTCGATGCCGGAACGCTGTCGATCCAGCTCGATGCGCCGCTCGACAGTCTGCTGGGCTTCGGTCACGTGCCGAAGACCGATGCGCAGAAGCGCGCCGCGGCCGATCTGCTGGCGCAGGTCGGCAAGGGCGATCAACTGTTCCATCCGGACACCGGCGCCGGCTGCACGCTGACCGCCGCCGAGATCGTCGCGCCGTCGATCCAGCCGCGGGCCGCCGGTGCGAAACCACTCGACCCGAAGGACCACGGCGTGTTCAACGCGAGCTATGAATTCGAGTGCCGCAACCCCGATCGACTGCGCAAGATCGGCATTCAGCTGTTCGATGCGTTCGCGCGTCTGCAGACGGTCGATGTCCGCGTGGCGGGACCCGACGGGCAATCGCGGCACAAGCTGAAACGCGCCACCGCGGATCCGGAAGTCCCGGTACGTCGATGAACAGTGCCGATTGGAAGCCGCCCATTCTCCAGGTGCAGGACGTGCGGTTCCGATGGCCGCGCAGCGGGACCGATTGCATCGCGATCGATCATTTCGAAATGGCGCGCGGCGAGCGGGTGTTTCTGCGTGGACCGAGCGGCTGCGGCAAGAGCACGTTGCTGTCGCTGATCGCCGGCGTACAGGTGGCCCAGAGCGGTCGTGTCGTGTTGCTGGACCACGAATGGACCCGCTTGTCGTCGACGCGGCGTGACCGGATCCGCGTCGATCACGTGGGCTACATCTTCCAGCAGTTCAATCTGCTGCCATATCTGTCGGTGCTCGACAACGTGGTGCTGCCCTGTCGATTCTCGGCCCGCCGCGCGGTCCGTGCCGAAGAACGCGAAGGCGGCCGTGGTTTCGTCGCCGAAGGCCGCCGACTGCTGCAGTCGGTCGGGCTCGGCGAAGCGTTCTGGAACCGGCGCGCGTCGGACCTGTCGGTGGGGCAGCAGCAGCGCGTGGCCGCCGCCCGGGCGCTGATCGGCGATCCGGAACTCATCGTCGCCGATGAACCGACGTCCGCCCTCGACGAGGATCTGCGCGAATCGTTCATGCAGATGCTGATGCAGTCGTGTGCCGCCGCGGGCAGTGCATTGCTGTTCGTCAGCCATGACAGCCGACTGGCAGCCCTGTTCGACCGTGAAGTGGACTTGCCACGGCTCAATCGGGCCGGGCAGACGCCGATGGAGCAACCGGCGTGACGGCGCTGCTGACCCTCGCGGCCCGCAGCGCGTGGAACCGCCGGTTCGTACTGAGCCTGATCGTGCTGTCGATCGCACTGTCGACGTTCCTGGTGCTCGGCCGCGCACGGCTCCGCACCG
>JAHCKV010000626.1 GCA_026125595.1 Burkholderiales bacterium
ACGAGCGGCAGTCGGTTCTTCGACGTGTGACCGGCGAGATCGACCAGCACGTCGAGTCGATCTTGCAGGACGATCCGTTCCGCCAGATCGTCGTCGAGTGCGCTGATGTCGCGCCACAGATCGGCATGCGATTCCAGCCGAGCGGTGATGTCGTCCGTCTTGCCGCCGCAGAAATAGCAGATGGCTTCGAACTCGCGTCGATCATGGTGGACGAGTACCGGTTCGAAGAACGATGCGACGACGTGATGACGAAAGTCGGGCGACAGATAGCCGATGCGCAGCCGACGGCCCGCACTGGTGTCGCGCGGAATGGACCGCTTCGGCGCGAAGCGGGCGCCGAATGCCCGATGCGCTGCCAGCAACTCCTCCGGGGTGGTTTCGGCGCGATAGTTCAACGTCATCAGCTGATTGCTGTAGGCTTGGCCGGAATCCGGCTGCAGCGCGATCGAGCGTCGGGTCGACGCCAGTGATTCCTCGAGGCGTCCCTGCTGCTGCAATGCAGTCCCCAGGTTGAGATAGGCGCCCGCGTGCTGGTCGTCGATTCGCAGGATCTCCCGGCATTCGGATTCGGATTCATGCAGCCGATGCACGAGAAAGTACAGCGCTGCGAGCGACAGCCGCGCATCGCACAGCAGCGGGTCCAGTTCCAGCGCCCGGCGGAGCGACGACTCCGCCTCGGGAATACGCCCCAGGTTCATCCGCGCGATGCCGAGATTCAGATGGGCGACCGGCAGGTCCGGATCGGCCTCGACGGCTTGCTCCAGCGCGCCGGCGCACGCCGTCCCCCGACCAGTCAGAAACAGCAGATTCGCGTAGTTGATCCAGAGAGAGGCTGATCCGGGATCCAGATCGATCGCCTTGCGGTACTCGATCTCCGACTCCTCGAACGCGCAGCGCGTGCGGAGCACGTTAGCAAGGGCGTGGTGTAGATCCGCGTTGCGCTGATCGAACGTCAATCCTTCGTGAAGTGCGATCTCGGCCGCTTCCAGTTGCTCCGCTGCTTCCAGGGTGGTGCCGAGTTGCAGATGCGTGCGAGCCTGACCGCGGCCGTATTCGACGGCACGCCCATGGGCGTGGATCGCCGCGTCTAGGCGACCTTGAGTGCGCATCAGGATACCGAGATTGATCCAGGCTTCCACGAAGTCGGGACGCCGCGCAAGCGCGCGTCGCAGCGCATTTTCGGCGGCTGTTGGATCCTTTCGCGTGACATGCAAGTCGGCGAGATTGACGAGGGCTTCGGGCTGATCCGGATCGAGTGACAACGCGCGGAGGTAGGCTGCCATCGCGCCGTCATCATCGCCGAGCGACCGCAATGCGCCACCGAGTCCGACCCACGCCGGTATCAGATCAGGGGCGAGGTCAGTCGCGCGTAGCAGCGCCTGCTGGGATGCCTCCCGGTCGGTTTCCACGCCGCCCAGATTGCACCAGGCGACGGCGTGATCGGGCCGGAGCTCGACCGCTTTGGCGTACGCATCCCGGGCCGCTTCGCTGCGGCCCAGGGCTTCGAGAGTACGCCCCAGTTCGTTCCACCATTCGGCTTCGGACGGGTCCGCCTCCACGGCCCGCTCGAAGGCGGCCGCTGCGGCTTCCAACCGGCCTGCGACGCGAAGGGTTTCGCCGTGCGAATAGTGAAACGGCGGGTTGTGGGGGTCAGACCGTATCGCCCGTTCGAGGAACGGCAGCGCGGACTCGGGCCCGTCGGAGTGCATCGTCAGCAAGCCCATCAGGTAGCACGCGTCCGCCTGTTGCGGATCCGCGAGCAGCACGGCCTCGTAATGCTCGCGCGCTTCATCGAACCGGCCAGCCGATTGTGCCTCGTATCCCGCACGCACCCGCGCTTTGAGGGCATCCGCTGGCGATGTCTTCTTGCTACCGAGCCAACCGAACACGAGAGATCCTTCGGCTATCTGTCATTGAGTGGAGATGGTGGCCGAATCCGTTCACGGGTCTACAGACAGACGGGCATGTCATCGGGAAGCCGTCCGATGGCGTGCATGACGTCATTGTCGATGCGAACCAGCAGCCGCTCCGCCGTATCGACGAGCGTGCCCGCCGGAAACAATGGTTCCGTCGGAAACTTCGGAATTCGCTCCTCGTAGACCCGTTTTCGGCCCTGCGGATCCACGAAGGGCACGGGCGGCAATGTCGTCGGGAACTCCGGGTGATCGATGACGGGGGGCGTGTAGAACCACCAGACATAGCGACAATGGGAT
>JAHCKV010000627.1 GCA_026125595.1 Burkholderiales bacterium
GTGGGGGCGCTTCAACCGGACGACGAACTGCCAGCGTTCGCCCGGCACCACCGGTGATGCCGACGGTGCGGCATCCGCAGGCGCGTCCCGCGGATCGAGCCATGACAGCAGGACGCGACGCGGCACGTGCCCTTCCGCCACCGGCCCCTGCTCCACGTCGAACGCGAATCGCCAGCCGCGGGCCGTGCGTTCCGGCAACTCCGCGACGACTCCCCGAACGCGGATGTCTTCGCCTTCGAGACGCTCCGACAGTGTGTCCATCAAGCGCCACGTCGCCACGCCGGCCGCCCAGTGAAAGCCGGCACCGGCGCACCCGGCCAGCAACAGCAGCCCGGCCGCCAGCGACGCAACACCGCGCGCGTGCAATCGCCAGTAGTACCCGGCACCGATCAGCGCCGCCGCGAGGAACGCTCCACCCAACGGCGGCAGGGCCGCCTGCTGCTGCAGGAGCCACACTCCGAACGTGAACGCGATGACGGCGGCGACCATGACGACACGCTAACACCGGTCGGGATGCCGTCCTGCAGCCGCCCGTTGCCTCAGAATTTCTCATCGACAGGCTTAGGAATCGTCGTTTTACCGCAGGGCGGCCGGCACCTAGCATCACCATATCGATCCATCCGGAGCCGTCATGTCCGAACACCGCGCCGCGATCGCGTGGCAGCACGCGCCGAACCGCCTCCACGCCAGGACCTACTCGCGCAATCACACGACGCGACTGAACGGCGGGCAATCCGTGAACGTGTCGTCGTCGGTGGAGTTCAAGGGCGATCCCGCCTGCGCCGACCCGGAGCAGATGCTGGTCAGCGCAGTGGCGAGCTGCCACATGCTGACCTTCCTCGCGATCGCCGAATTCCAGGGCTTCAAGGTCGCGACGTACGAAGACGACGCGGTCGGCTATCTCGAGAAGGGCGCGAACGGCGTCATGGCGGTCACGCGGATCGTGCTGTCGCCCGCCATCACGTTCAGCGGCGACCGGATTCCCGACGAGGCGGCGTTGGCGCGATTGCACGCCGGCGCCCACAAGAACTGTTTCATCGGCAATTCGATCAAGGCCGAGATCAGCGTGCAACCCGAGCCCGTCCTCGCCTGAAGCCGGGCCGCTTCCCGGCGGCCTTCGATACCATTGCGCCACGCACACCCTGCCAGGTGGGCGCCTTGAAGGAAGCGTCGAGCCCGTTTCGCGTGCCCGGCACGGATCCGGCGTTCGACGCTTCCTCGACTTTTTCTCCCCGGAGCTCCCCTCTTGTCCGTCGATCGCACCATCCGTCCCCGCCGTAGTTTCATCTTCGCTCCCGGCACGCGGCCGGACATGTTCCCGAAGGCGCTGAAGAGCGGCACCGACATCGTCTGCGTCGATCTCGAAGATGCCGTGGCCCCCAAGGACAAGGCCCAGGCACGGGCGCTGGCCTTTGCGCATCTGCCGGCGGCGGAAGGTCCTGCCCGGGTCGAGCGCGTGATCCGGATCAACTCGGTCCGGACGCTCGACGGCATGGCCGATCTGCAAGCGATGCTGACGGCGGCGGTGCCGGTGGAAACCGTGATGCTGCCGAAGGTGAAGGGCCCGGAGGAAGTGCGCAACGTCTCCGACCTGCTGGACGAATACCGGCGCCCGACGCGGCTGCACGTGATCATCGAGACCAACGAGGCGCTGGAAGCGGCCCACGCGATCGCGGCGGCCAGTGATCGGGTCGAGGCCCTGTTTTTCGGTGGCGTCGACATGGCGGCGGATCTGCGCTGCAAGTCGACATGGATGGCGTTGCAGTACGCACGCTCACGGATCGTGCATGCCGCGGCGACCCGTGGCCTGGATGTCATCGATGTGCCATATCTCGACCTGAACGACCGCGACGGCATGTTGACGGAAGCGCGGCTGTCCGCCGAACTCGGCTTCACCGGCAAGGGCGCGATCCACCCGAAGCAGATTCCCGATCTCAACGGCGTGTTCACGCCCGATGCGGCCAGCGTCGATCACGCGCGTCGCGTGCTGGAAGCGTTCGCGCAGAGCGACGGCGGGCTGCTGGTCTACGAAGGCAAGTTGCTGGAAAAGCCGGTGCTGCGCAGCTTCGCGCGCCTGCTGGCCGTGCACGACGCCGCCACGCGCAACGACGACTGAACCGCAGCACAGGGTCCGGCTGGCACAATGGCTCCATGAAACGCCTGCCGCCGCTGATCGCCCTGTCGTACTTCGAAGTCGCCGCGCGTACC
>JAHCKV010000628.1 GCA_026125595.1 Burkholderiales bacterium
ACCCGGCATGCAGTTGAGCGCCGTGAATACCGGTGGCGGCGTCGCGCGCGACCGCCTCAAGTTCTTCGACCTGCTGGGCGGGTTTCTGCCGGTGGGCTTCTACTACAAGGCATTCCATCGACCGAAGGCGTTGTTCCCGTTCTGGGAGCGGGTGTTTCGCCGCATGACGGGCCTCGGCACGCTGGAGTTCGACGCGCCGCACATCCGCACGCCGAAACGCTACGACTTCGCCGATGTGCTGGTCGTGGGTGCCGGACCTTCCGGCATCGCGGCGGCATTGGCCGCGGGCCGCACCGGCGTGTCGGTGGTGCTGGTCGACGAGAACGCGCGCATCGGCGGCACGCTCGGTTACCAACGCGGCGGCAGCGTCGAAGGGCTCGAACGGCTGCGGGCACTCGAGGCCGAACTGGCCGCGTTGCCGAACGTGTCGGTCCGCACCGGTACGCTGGCCGCGGGCTGGTACACCGACCACTGGGTGCCGCTGGTCGATGCGAAGCGAATGACCAAGCTGCGCGCCAAAGCCGTCGTCGTCGCCGGCGGCGCGTTCGAGCAGCCCGCCGTGTTCCGCGGCAACGATCGTCCCGGCGTGATGTTGGCGTCGGCGGCGCAGCGACTGATTCATCGCTACGGCGTCAAGCCGATGGACGCCGCTGTCGTGCTGGCCGGCAACGCCGACGGCTACGTGGCGGCGCTCGATCTGCTGGCGCAGGGCATCTCGGTGCAGGCGATCGTCGATCTGCGTCCCGAGGGCGAGGTGTCGAGTCTCGGCACCCGCGTGAAGCAGGTCGGCATCCAGGTGCTGAAGGGGCATTGCGTCTTCGAGACCGAGACCTCCGGTGACCGTCTGGTCAAGGCGATCGTGTGTCCGCTCGGGTCCGACGGCAGGCCCGAAACCGCTGCACCGCAGGCCATCGCCTGCGACGGCATCGTGATGAGCGTCGGCTGGGCGCCGGCGGCGGCGTTGCTGTACCAGTCCGGTACCCGGATGCGCTATGACGACGGCGTGCACCAGTTCGTGCCCGATACGCTGGCGGACGGCATGTTCGCGGCCGGCCGCGTCAACGGCGTCTTCACGCTCGATGCGAAGCTGCAGGACGGCACGCGAGCCGGTGAAGCGGCCGCCCGCCACGTCGGCGCACGGGTGCCCGAGCGCGACTACGCCATTCCCGCGGAAGCCGCATCGCCGTCGCACCCGTGGCCCATCGTCGAACATCCGGCCGGCAGGAACTTCATCGACTTCGACGAAGACCTGCAGTTCAAGGACTTCGTCAATGCGGCGCAGGAAGGCTTCGACAACGTCGAACTGCTGAAGCGCTATACGACGGTCGGCATGGGGCCGTCCCAGGGCAAGCATTCGAACATGAACGCGATCCGGATCCTCGCGCGGATCCGCGGTCGTTCGCCCGGCGAAGTCGGCACCACCACGTCGCGACCGTTCTTCCATCCGGTGCCGCTGTCGCATCTCGCGGGCCGCGGTTTTGCGCCGCGTCGCGAAACGCCGCTGCACGTGCGGCACGAAGCGCTCGGCGCGATGTGGATGCAGGCCGGCATCTGGCTGCGGCCCGAGTACTACGCCGTTGGCGGTGCCAAGAAGATCGACGCGGTCCGCGACGAAGTGCGGGTCGTGCGCAACGCCGTCGGCATCATCGATGTCGGCACGCTCGGCAAGATCGAATTGTTCGGGCCCGATGCGGGTGCGTTCCTGGAGCGTGTCTACACCGGCAAGTTCGCCAACATGAAGGCCGGCACGACGCGCTACGCCGTGCTGCTCGACGAATCCGGTGTCGTGATCGACGACGGTGTCGTGGCGCGGCTGGCCGAAGAGCATTTCTATTTCACGACCACCACCACGGGCTCCGCAACGGTCTACCGTGAACTGCAGCGGCTCAACGCCATGTGGGGCATGAAGATCGGCATCGTCAACGTGACGGGCGGCTTTGCGGCGATGAACCTCGCCGGCCCGAAGGCGCGCGCCGTGCTCGCGCCGTTGACCGGGCTCGATCTGTCCAACGCCGCGTTCCCGTATCTGGCGCTGCGCCAGGGCGAGATCGCCGGCGCGCCGGCGCGGTTGATGCGCGTCGGTTTCGTCGGCGAACTGGGCTATGAGATCCACGTGCCGGCGGAGTACGCGCTACTGGTATGGGACGCGCTGATGGAATCGGGCAAGGCCCACGGCATCCGTCCGTTCGGTGTCGAAGCGCAG
>JAHCKV010000629.1 GCA_026125595.1 Burkholderiales bacterium
ACTCCGGCCGCAGGCCGCGCTCGGTGATCGCGCCCCGGCTTTCGCGCTTTTCGTCCATGCGCTTGATCAATCGCGCGACGCCGACGGTCTTCGCTTCGGTACGCACCGTGTAGCGCTTGCCATCGTGTTCGAATACATCGCGTCCCTCGCCGACTTTCATGCCCCGGGCTTCCACTTCGATGGTCAGTTCGACCCGGGCGGGCACGTCGGCGCGCGCCGTGTCGCACCAGAAGACGGCGGCGAACAGCGCGATCAGCAGGTGTGTGGTTCTCATGCGGGCATCGGATTCAACAACGGGGAGGTCTCCAAGGGCGGTGGCGGCGTGAGGTGCACGGCGTCTTGTTCGATTCGCAGGCGGCCTTCGAGGAACCACCGCACCGCTGCGGGCAGGATCCGATGCTCCTCGGCCAGCACCCGGGCTGCGAGCAGCGATTCGGTGTCGCCGGACAACACCGGCACCGCAGCTTGCGCGACGATGGGTCCGTGGTCCAGCGCTTCGGTGACGAAATGAACGGTGCAGCCGTGAATCTTCACGCCGGCTTCCAGTGCGCGTCGATGGGTATTCAGTCCCGGGAACGCCGGTAGCAGGGAGGGATGGATGTTCAGCAGTCGCCCGGCGAAACGTTGCACGAATGCCCCGGTCAGCACGCGCAGAAAGCCGGCGAGCACGACCAGATCGGGTGTGTATGCATCGATCGCATCGGCGAGGACGCCATCGAACGCTTCGCGACCATCGAACGCCCGATGATCGATGACCCGCGTCGGCACGCCGTGGGACTGCGCCAGTTCCAGGCCTGCGACATTCGGCCGGTTGCTGAAGACCGCGACCACCGGCAGGCCTGCGTCGAGCAGGGCACCCAAATTGCTGCCCCGACCGGAAATCAGCACGACGATGCGGTTCATATGATCCGTGTCTGGTGTTCGGTGCCGGTCCGCGGCACGATCGTTCCGGCGATCCAGGCCTGTTCGCCCGCGGCGGTCAGCGCTGTGACGGTCCGCTCGGCGTCGGTCGCGGCGACGATCAGCACCATGCCGATGCCGCAGTTGAACACCCGATGCATTTCGCCATCGGCGACGTCGCCGTGCCGTTGCAGCCACTGGAAGACCGGGGGCAACGACCATGAACTTCCGCGGATTTCCGCGGCAACGGTGTCCGGCAGCACCCGCGGCACGTTCTCGACGATGCCGCCGCCCGTGATGTGGGCGAGTCCTTTCACCGGGACGGTCTTCATGAGGTCCAGAACAGGCTTCACGTAGATGCGGGTCGGTGCCATCAATGCGTCCGCCAACGCGCGGCCATCGAGGTCGGCTGACAGGTCGGCCTTCGACACCGACAGCACGCGCCGGATCAACGAATAGCCGTTGCTGTGCGGGCCGCTCGACGCGAGGGCGATGATCGTGTCGCCGACGCTGATCGCGCGCCCGTCGATGATCGCGGACTTCTCGACGACGCCGACCGCGAAGCCGGCGAGGTCGTACTCGCCATCGGGATACATGCCCGGCATCTCCGCCGTTTCTCCGCCGATCAGCGCGCAGCCGGCCTGTCGGCAGCCTTCGGCGATGCCGCCGACGACGGCGGCGGCCGTATCGACCTCGAGCTTGCCGCACGCGAAGTAGTCGAGGAAGAACAACGGCTCCGCGCCTTGCACCAGGATGTCGTTGACGCTCATCGCGACCAGATCGATACCGACCGTGTCATGGCGCGCCAGTTGGAACGCGAGTTTCAATTTGGTGCCGACGCCGTCGGTACCGGACACCAGCACCGGTTCACGGAAGCGCTTCGGCACTTCGAACAGGGCGCCGAATCCGCCGATGCCGGCGAGCACGCCGTCGCGCAGCGTGGATCGGGCCAGCGGCTTGATGCGTTCGACGAGAGCGTCGCCGGCGTCGATGTCGACACCGGCCTCGCGATAGGACAGGCCGGCAGGGGTACGGGAGGCGGTCACGGGCGGGAGGCGGACGAAAAGGATCGAAATTGTAGCGGATGGCTCCCCGATGACACCTGATTCGTATAATCGGGCCAATGTCGCTCCAGCTTCCCCTCGCCCTCGCCCGGCCGCAGCCGACGTTCGCCAACTATGTCGTCGGTCGCAACGCCGAAGCCGTGGCTGCACTGCAGGCGCTCCTTCACGCCGATGTGGCGGAGCGCTTCGTCTATCTGTGGGGCGAGCCCGGCAGCGGACGCAGTCATCTGCT
>JAHCKV010000063.1 GCA_026125595.1 Burkholderiales bacterium
CGTGGATGTCACTTGTTGATAAATCAATGCCTTATGTGCAAAATCCACGGGTCCACGCATCCACGGGTTGCTACGCGTGTGTCCCCCCCGGCTTCGGAGGCTTTTTCGCCCAGCATGGAAGACTTGATCGCCGCATTCCTGGACGCGAAATCGAGCGGGCAGGGCCGCTCGGACAGGACCATCCAGATCTACCGGATGGCGATGCAGCGCTTGAGCCTCTTCCTCGATCACAGCGATCCGCTGGACGCGACCACCGACATGCTCATGACGTTCTGCGGGGTCTGGCTGCACAAGACGCTCGGGCTGTCAGCACTGGGCCGCCGCACGCACGTGGCTGCGGTGCGGGAGTTCTACCGCTGGTTGCAGCTGACGGGCCGGCTGAAGGTGAACCCGGCGTCCGCAGTGCCTCACCCCAAAGCGGGCCAGCGCATGCCGCGTGTGATGACGCTGGCCAACGCCGAGCGGCTGATGTGGGCGCCCGATTTCAGCACCTTCGTGGGCGTGCGCGACGCTGCCATGATCGCGGTGCTGCTCGGATGCGGTCTGCGCGTGTCGGGCCTATGCCGGCTCAATGTGGGTCACGTGATCGAAGACCAGATCGACCGCAAACCGCGTCTGCTGCTGAAGGTCCGCGAGAAGGGCGATCGTGAGCGGCTGCTGCCTGTTCCGCCCGAGGCCGATCTGACGCTGCGGATGTACATGAGCCACGAAACCCTGCAGGCGATCGATCGCAGCCTTCCCGATGGCGACCAGGTGTTGTTCGTGAGCACGGTGAACCGCATGGTTCCGGCGCATGAGTACATCGGTGAGATGCGCCGAATCACCCGCTGGAGCGTCCACCGGATGGTGCGCGACTATGCGAAGACCGCGGGCATTCCGCTCGACCAGGCGCACCCCCACGCGCTGCGCCACCTGTATGGTACCGAGCTGGCTGAGGACGACGTCGACATCGCGGCCCGGCAGCAGCTGCTCGGCCATGCTGACCCCAAGACCACACAGATCTACACGCACCTGGCGCGCAGGAAGCTTTCACGAGAAGTTGACCGCGCCAATCCGTTGGCCAAGATGCGCTCGCCCGCTGGCGATCTGCTGAAGCGGCTGAAGCAGGCCCCCTGATTCGCCCCGCTATGGCCCTCAGGGACGCATCCGGCCGGTTGCCAGCCCTCGCAACGCCTCGTGCGCGGCGCTGCTGTGGTGCTGACACAACCATGGGCTCCATAGGGGAAAGAGGCGGGCGGATTGAGATGCCGGTAGTGCCTCGGCAATCTATTAAGAAAACGGGCTAAGTCGGATAACGCCACGCAACTTAGGAACTGCGCGTTCTCACAAAGAGCGCAGGTCGTGGCGGACGCCTCATAGGAGACAACACCGATGGCGAAGAGCGAAGTACGCAGTTCGATGACGCACGGCCTGAGTGACCAGGCGCCGCTGCCCATCGGCTTGCCCTCTTCGCCCGGGGTGGGGGGTCGGCAAGCATCCTCGCCCCCTCCCACGGTGGGGGGTGGGTACCCCGATATCTGCACTCCCTCAGATTTTGATTTTTTTCCGGCCGCGGTCGAAAAAATCGATCCGCGCCTGGGCGAGCTGCAGGCGATCGGACTGCATCCGGCCTGGCTGGGCGTCGCCAAGACGATCGGCGTCGACGCGTTCCTAGCCGCATGGCGCGTGCTGGACGCCAGCGTTCGACCGTCGGAGCGCGGGGTGCTGGAGCTGCAGCTACGCAGCTATCGCAGCTTCCTGCGGTACCAGCGGAATCGCTACATTGATGCGTTGGCCGCCGGTGGCGTGCCTCCGACGGAGATCCGATCCCGTGTCGCCCGCGATCTTGGCGAAAATCTTTCCGACGTCACCATCCGGAGAGTGATCAAGGAGGGTTACCGTGGCCGAAAGAAGTAAAACGGCAATTCTGTACGCTCGGGTCAGCACCAGGGGCCAGGCCGAGGAAGAACTGCCCATCGAGAGCCAGATCGAGGCCGGCGAAAAGAAGATCGCTTCTCTCGATGCGCAGCTCGTGAAAGTCTTCGTCGACGGCGGTATTTCGGGTCGTGACTGGCAGCGATCGGAATTCGTCGCAGCGATGACCTACTGCTCCACGTTCGAGATCGACTATTTCGTGTGCTGGAACACCGCGCGCTTCGGCCGGGGGCGAATTGATGCGGCCTTCTACAAGCGCGAGCTGCGCCGCGGTGGCACGAACGTCGTCTATATCGCGCAGGATGTGGACGGCGCCAGCGAAGACGGCTGGTTGTTCGAGGGTTTCTACGAACTGATGGACGAGAGCTATTCGCGGACCGTCAGCAAAGACACTCGACGCTCCATGATGAAGAATGCGCGTGACGGCTACTGGAACGGCGGCAACGTTCCGTTCGGCTTTGTGGCCGTCGCTGACGGCAAGCGCAAGCGGTTGGCGATCCTGGAATCAGAGGCCGCCGTCGTGCGGCAGATCTTCTCGCGATACTTGACCGGTGATGGGGCGAAGGCGGTCGCCCTTTCGCTCAACGAAGAGGGGCTGCAGATGCGCGGGCGGCCGTGGAGCAAGACCACGGTGGCCAACATTCTGTCGAGCGAGGTCTATACGGGCTACACGGTATTCAACCGGCGAACCCACGACCGGATGCCGCGGCCAGCCGACGAGTGGATCCGGACGAAAAGTCATCCCGAGATTATCGAAGAAGCGACGATGGAAGAGGTTCGAAGGATCCTGAACTCTCGTGCACCTCGGCAGGACACGGGAAGTCCGCACTCCACGTTCGCGTTCACAGGCTTGCTGCGTTGCTCGCGTTGCGGACAAGGCTTTCAAAGCGAGAATGCTACCGGCCGCTCGAAGACGTACTGGTATTACAACTGTCGGAGCGCTCAAAAAGGCACCGGGTGCACGCACCGCCGGCTGCCTGCGCGGGATCTCGACGCCTGGTTGATCGAGTCCATCCTAGATCGTGTCTTGAATCCGACCGTGATGCGGGAGATTGCCGAGGAGATTTCCACCGTCAAGGGACGATGGGCGAAGGAACGCGACGAACGGGTGACGACGTTGAGGAAAGAGCAGCGGGCGGTGGACGGCCGGCGCTCGAAGTTGTTCGACGTGCTGGAATTGCATGGTCGCGACGCACCAAACCTGGCGGATCTGACGGAACGGCTGCGAGCGCTGAACGCGCAGGCGAAGGATCTCGAACGAGAACTGACGCGCGTCCTGACGGAGGCGCCACCGACGACAGAGATCGATCCGGTCGAGATCGACACCCTTGCCGAACTGATGCGCGAGACGGTGCGGTCAGCGGCAGCAGATGGGCGAGTCAAGAGGGTGCGCGAGTTCTTCGCATCGTTCATCGACGCAATCGTGGTCGATGACGACGAAGTCGACATCCGGTACCAGCCAGAAAGGCTGCTGGCGATACCGGGCGCGTCTACGCTCGCGGTTCGTAGTAAGGCAAGATGGCTCCCCGACCTGGGCTCGAACCAGGGACCTGCGGATTAACAGTCCGTCGCTCTACCGACTGAGCTATCGGGGAACAGAAGCCGCGCATTCTAGCGTCCGACCCGACGAGAAGCAACGCGGTCGGGTCGATTTATGGCTGCGTGACGGCAGCGATGGCGTCGGCTACATATTGAATGTTGCGCGAGTTCAGTGCGGCCACGCAGATGCGCCCGGTGTCGATGGCATAGACCGAGTAGGTGTCGCGCAGCTTGTGCACCTGTTCCTTCGTCAAGCCGGAGTACGAGAACATGCCGCGTTGCCGCGTGACGAACGAAAAATCGGCCCCGGGCAGTTTGACCGCCAGCGCATCGACCAGTTGATGGCGCATGGCCCGGATGCGATCGCGCATGCCGGCGAGTTCGCTGTCCCAGATGGCGCGCAACTCCGGTGATTCGAGGACTGCTGCGACGACCTTGCCGCCGTGGGTGGGCGGGTTTGAGTAGTTGGTGCGGATCACGCGCTTCAGCTGGCTCAGCAGTCGGCTGGCTTCTTCGCCATCCCGGGCGACGATGCTGAGGGCGCCGACCCGTTCGCCATACAACGACAGCGATTTCGAGAATGAACTGGATACGAAGACCGGCAGGCCGGTGTCTGCAAAGGCGCGGACGGCGGCGGCGTCTGCTTCGGGGCCGTCACCGAAGCCCTGGTAGGCGATGTCGAGGAACGGCGTCAGGTCGCGTTCGGCCACGATGGCGATGATCTGCTTCCATTGTTCCGGCGTCAGATCGGCGCCGGTCGGATTGTGGCAGCAGGCATGCAGCAGCACGATGGCCCCTGCGGGCAGGCCGCGCAACGTCCGCAGCATCGCGTCGAAGTTCACGCCTCGCGTCGTGGGGTCGTAGTACGGATACGTGTTGACGGTGAAGCCGGCGCCTTCGAACAGCGCCCGGTGGTTTTCCCAGCTCGGATCGCTGATCCAGATCTGCGCATCGGGCGCGAGTCGGCGCAGGAAATCGGCACCGAGCTTGAGGCCGCCGGTGCCACCCAGGGCCTGTACGGTGACGATGCGCTTGTCCTTGACGGCTGCACTGTCTGCGCCGAACACGAGCTGCTGCACCGCGCGGTCATAGGCCGCGAGGCCGTCGATGGGCAGGTAGGCGCGCGGCGCTGCCGTTTCGACCAGTTTCTGTTCCGCCCGCCGCACGCATTCCAGCAGCGGTACCTTGCCGTTGTCGTCGTAATAGACGCCTACACCGAGGTTGACCTTGGAGGGGTTGGTGTCCGCGTTGAACGCCTCGGTGACGCCGAGGATGGGATCGCGCGGCGCCAGGGGCACGGTCGCGAACAGGGTTGCCGTCATCTTGAGATCCGAAGGGTTTTGAGGGGAGGCGGGGGAATTCGCACCGGGAGAGTCGGGTAGAGCGCCGAGCCGCAGCGTGTTTCGAGTGTCCGTTCGAGCGTGCGTGCTATTCTCGACGAGCCCCTTTTGCCGGCCAGCAGTTTACCCGTGATCGTCACCTTCCCCAACAGCCGCTACCGCCTGCATCAGCCCTTTGCGCCAGCCGGCGATCAGCCTGCCGCCATCGACCAGCTCACTTCCGGCGTGCGGGAAGGATTGAAGTTCCAGACGCTGCTCGGCGTGACCGGCTCGGGCAAGACCTACACGATGGCGAACGTCATCGCGCGGATCGGTTGCCCGGCGATCGTGATGGCACCCAACAAGACGCTGGCGGCGCAGCTGTACGCCGAGATGCGCGAATTCTTTCCCGAGAACGCGGTGGAGTATTTCGTCTCGTACTACGACTACTACCAGCCGGAAGCGTATGTGCCGTCGCGCGATCTCTTCATCGAGAAGGATTCGAGCATCAACGAGCACATCGAGCAGATGCGGCTGTCGGCCACCAAGGCGTTGCTGGAGCGTTCTGACGCGGTGATCGTCGCCACCGTATCCGCGATCTACGGTATCGGTGATCCGGTGGACTATCACGCGATGATTCTGCACCTGCGCGAGGGTGAAAAGATTCCGCAGCGTCAGGCGATCCAACGGTTGGCGGAAATGCAGTACGAGCGGTCGGAACTTGATTTCCGTCGCGGGACGTTCCGCGTGCGCGGTGACGTGCTCGACATTTTCCCGGCGGAGAATTCCGAAACCGCACTGCGGCTGGTGCTGTTCGACGACGAGATCGAATCGCTGTCGTTGTTCGATCCGTTGACGGGCCACATTCTGTCGCGCGTCTCGCGCTTCACGGTGTATCCGTCGAGCCACTACGTCACGCCCCGCAGCACGACCCTCAAGGCGATCGAGGCGATCAAGGTCGAGCTGCGCGATCGGCTCGAAACCTTTCAGCGCTCCGGCAAGCTCGTGGAGGCGCAGCGCATCGAGCAGCGCACGCGATTCGATCTCGAGATGATGAACGAGCTGGGATTCTGCAAGGGTATCGAAAACTACTCGCGCCATCTGTCCGGACGACAGCCGGGTGAACCGCCGCCGACGCTGATCGACTATCTGCCCCACGGTTCACTGATGATCATCGACGAGAGCCACGTGACCATTCCGCAGATCGGCGGCATGTTCAAGGGCGATCGCGCCCGCAAGGAGAATCTGGTCGAGTACGGTTTCCGGTTGCCGTCCGCGCTGGACAATCGGCCGTTGCGTTTCGATGAGTTCGAGGCGCTGATGCCGAAGACGATCTTCGTGTCCGCGACGCCGTCGGAATACGAAGCGAGTCACCAGCAGCGGATCGTCGAGCAAGTGGTGCGACCGACGGGTCTGGTAGACCCGCAGATCCAGGTGCGTCCGGCCTCCACACAGGTCGACGATCTGCTATCGGAGATCCACGCGCGTGTCGGGCGGGGCGAGCGGGTGCTCGCGACGACGTTGACCAAACGCATGGCCGAAGATCTGACCGAGTATCTGTCCGAGCACGGCGTGAAGGTGCGTTATCTGCATTCCGACGTCGATACGGTGGAGCGCGTCGAGATCATCCGTGATCTGCGGCTCGGCGAGTTCGATGTGCTGGTCGGCATCAATCTGCTGCGAGAAGGGCTCGATCTGCCGGAGGTGTCACTGGTGGCGATTCTCGATGCGGACAAGGAGGGTTTCCTGCGATCGACCCGATCACTGATTCAGACGATCGGTCGTGCAGCGCGCCACATCAACGGCACGGCGATCCTCTACGCCGACAAGGAAACCGATTCGATGCGCAATGCCATCGCCGAGACCGAGCGACGTCGACAGAAACAGACGGCTTTCAACGCCGAGCATGACATCGTGCCGAAGGGCGTGACCAAGCGCATCAAGGATCTGATCGACGGGGTCTACGATCCGGACGCCGCGCGGGCGCAATTGAAGACGGCCCAGAACGAGGTGGCCTACAACAGCATGAGCGAGAAGGATCTCGCGAAGGAGATCAAGCGGGTGGAGAAAGCGATGCTGGAGCACGCGCGCAATCTGGAGTTCGAGAGCGCCGCATCGTTGCGCGACGAATTGAAGCGGTTGAAGCAGACGTTGTTCGGTGCCGACGGCGTCGACGATGCGCCGCTGCCCCGGCCGGCGCGACGGTAGGCGGTCGTGGCCAAACGTAACGCGGAACTGAGCGTGTTGTTCGTCTGCATGGGCAACATCTGCCGATCCCCGACCGCGGAGGGCGTGTTCCGTGAGCGTGTGCGCCAGGCGGGTCTGGAGCGGCTGATCGAGATCGATTCCGCCGGCACGCACGCCTATCACGTCGGAGAGCCGCCGGATTCGCGTGCCATCGCCCATGCCGCGAAGCGGGGGTACGACCTGCGCAAACTGCGGGCGCGGCGCATCAAGCCCGAAGATTTCGGCGCGTTCGACTATGTGCTGGCGATGGATGAGTCCAATCTCGCCGCGATGATGAAGATCCGTCCGGCGGATGCCGCGGCGGAAACGCGATTGTTCCTGGACTACGCCGGTGCCGACGTCCCATTGCGGGAAGTCCCCGACCCCTACTACGGTGGCGCCGGCGGGTTCGAGCAGGTTCTCGATCTGGTGGAGTCGGCGGCCGATGGATTGTTGGCTGTCGTGCAGAACCGGCTGACGCCGAAACGGCAATAGGAAAGGGAGCCCGAAGGCTCCCTTTCTCGAGTTCCCGCCGACGTTACTTGTCGCGAGTTTCGACCTGCACCATGGGCTCGTCGGGAATGACGGGCAGCACCGGGCGAGGCCGCGGTCGACGTGGTTGATCCGTCGTATCCAGACCGGCGCTGGCGACGGCTTGCACCCGCTCGCTGCGCGTCTCGACCATCTCCATGCCGGGGGGCAACTGAATCGGTTCCGGCGTCGCGGGAGCTGTCGGTGCTTCGCGCAGGACCGTCGAGCTGGCACGCGCCATCTGGGCAGCCGCCATCACCAGCGACATCGGTTCAGCTGGACGTGATGGTGCCGGGGCCGGAGTCGGCCTCTCTTCCGCGACCACAGGCTCCGTAACTACCGGCGCCGAAGCCACCGGCTGAACGAACGCCGACGGCGCTTCCGTCGCGATTTCCGCCTCGCGAATGACGACGGGGGCGGATGCGATGATCGGCTCGGCCGCTTCGACGGGGTCGGTCGAGACGGATTGCGGCATGGCGAACGCGACGGCGGCTGCGGCGACTGCGTTCGGTGCAGGGGTGGCAGGAATTTCCGGCGCCTGCGGTTCGACATCGACCTCGGAGCGGATTGCATCCGAATCGACGGCGGATGCTTCGATGACGGTGTCGACTTCTTCACCGATCACGGCGGCCCCGGCGGCGGCGTTGTTGCGGGCTTCACGATCACCACCACCGCCGCCACGACGGCCGCGACGACGACGACCGCGACCTTCTCCCGCCGGCGCGCTTTCGGATGTTCCTTCCGTCGGAGCGCGGTTGTCGCCTTGCAGGTCATCCGTGTTTTCCAGCACGGCGTCTTCCACCGGCTTCGGTTCTCGCGGCGGACGGTTGCGATCGCCGCGACCTTCGCGGGGTTCGCGTCCTTCCCGTGGTTCCCGGTTCTCGCGGGGTGGGCGTGCCTCGCGGCTTTCGCGTGGTTCACGATCTTCACGCGGTTCGCGGGGCGCCCGGGTTTCCCGCGGTTCGCGGTTGTCGCGTTCGCCTTCACGGCCTTCCCGATTGTCGCGGGCACGTTGAGGTCCGGCACCGCGGGCGCTGCCGTTTTGTCCGGCGGTAGCAGGGCGGGCTGCGCCTTCTTCGCGACCCTCGGATCCAGCGCTTCGTCCCCCACCACGGCCGTCGCGGCCGCGTCGGGAACCGGCTTCTCCATCCGTCCGGGAGCCGCTACCGCGACCGTCTTGCGGACGCCGATCGCGACCTCCGTCCCGACGCTGCCGATTGCCATCGGTGCGCGGACGGGCCGCGGGTTTCGCTTCCGGCTCGGCCACGGGCTCGGGCTTGCGCGTGAGCCAGCCGAAGATCTTCTGCAGGATGCCTTCACGGGCCGGTTCGGCGGCGATCGCGGTGGGCGCAGGTGTCGGCATCGGCGCAGGCTGCTCGCGGGTGACGCCCTTGACCGCAGCTTCGGGGCGCGGCGGCTTGTCGGGCTGACCGGCGGCGGCACTCGCTTCCGGTTCGGTCGGCTTCTCGACCATCTCGTAACTGGCCGGCAGCGCGCCGACCTGGTTCATTTCATCGTGACGCAGTCGCGTCACGGTGTAGTTCGGCGTTTCGAGGTGCGTGTTCGGAATCAGCAGGATGCTGACTTTCAAGCGCGCTTCCATCGAGTGGAACTCGCCACGTTTTTCGTTCAGCAGATAAGTCGCGACTTCGACCGGCACCTGCGCGTGGACCGCGGCGGTGTTCTCCTTCATGGCTTCCTCCTGCAGGATGCGCAGGATGTGCAAGGCCGTGGATTCGATGCCGCGGATATGACCGACGCCGTGGCAGCGCGGGCAGGGGATGTGGCTGGTTTCGCCGAGGGAAGTCTGCAGGCGCTGACGAGACAGTTCCATCAGGCCGAAGCGTGAGATCTTGCCCATCTGCACGCGGGCACGGTCGTAGTGCAGCGCGTCGCGCAGGCGGTTCTCGACGTCACGCTGATTCTTCGTCGACTCCATGTCGATGAAGTCGATCACGACGAGGCCGCCGAGATCGCGCAGGCGCAGCTGACGCGCGATTTCGTCGGCCGCTTCGAGATTGGTGTTGAGCGCCGTGGCCTCGATGTCGTGACCCTTGGTGGCGCGGGCAGAGTTGACATCGACGGACACCAGCGCTTCGGTGTGGTCGATCACGATGGCACCACCGGAGGGCAGCGGCACCTGCCGCGCATACGCGGTTTCGATCTGGTGTTCGATCTGGAATCGGGAGAACAGCGGTACGTCGTCGCTGTACTGCTTCACCCGGCTCACGGTGTTGGGCATCACGTGCCCCATGAAGCCCCGCGCCTGTTCGAAGATGGCTTCGCTGTCGATCAGGATTTCGCCGATGTCCGCATGGAAATAGTCGCGGATGGCGCGGATGACGAGGGAGCTTTCCTGGTAGATCAGGAAGGCGCCGCCCTGCAGCTTCGATGCGTTCTCGACCGCGCGCCACAGCTGCAGCAGATAGTCGAGGTCCCAGTTGAGTTCCTCGACCGAGCGACCGATGCCGGCGGTGCGGGCGATGATGCTCATGCCCTGCGGAACTTCCAGTTGCTGGATCGCGTCGCGCAGTTCGTTGCGGTCTTCACCTTCCACGCGGCGCGATACACCACCACCGCGTGGATTGTTCGGCATCAGGACGACGTAGCGTCCCGCAAGGCTGATGAAACTGGTGAGGGCGGCGCCCTTGTTGCCACGCTCGTCCTTGTCGACCTGGACGATCAGTTCCTGCCCTTCCTTCAGCGCATCCTGGATGCGCGCCCGGGCGGGATCGACGTTCTCGGAGAAATACTGCCGGCTGATTTCCTTGAATGGCAGGAAGCCGTGGCGATCGGCGCCGTAGTCGACGAAGGCGGCTTCCAGACTGGGTTCGATTCGGGTGATGACCCCTTTGTAGATATTGCCCTTGCGTTGTTCCTTGCCGGTGGTTTCGATATCGAGGTCGATCAGCTTTTGACCATCGACGATCGCGACGCGGATCTCTTCCGGGTGCGTCGCGTTGAACAGCATGCGTTTCATCGGTGCGTTCTCCCGCGCTCGCTGACACGGGAAGGACACTCCCGGCGGCGCCGGGACTGCTTACGACTCCTGTGGTGTTCGACCCATATCGTGAGTTGTCGAGCTCCGGTACGAAGGGAGGCGGGCGGGAATGTCTCGCTCGGGTATCGCCGCAATCGGCGGCGATACGGGATTCGTTGCGTGTTGCGAGCGCGTTCTTCAACTAAGATCGCTGCTTCTCGAGGTGAGCGACCTCAACCTGGGCGGGATGAAGACATCGGTACTTCGGCAGATGACCTCTGTGGAGGGTGCCGGATCGGACCGGGTCAGGTGACGGAAGGGCAGAAGTTCGAGGCTGCCGCGGATCACGTCTCTCGCGGACGAAGTATATTCAGAATGAATGGCTTGAGTAAAGAATCGGTCACATGGCTCGACCTCGACGAGGATGCCGAAGGCCAGCGGGTCGACAATTTCCTGCTGCGCATCCTCAAGGGCGTCCCGAAGGCCCACGTCTATCGGATCCTGCGCAGCGGCGAAGTCCGGGTGAACAGCCGCCGGGCCGATCCGACGCTGCGGCTGCACGCCGGGGACCGGGTGCGGGTCCCGCCGATCCGGATTTCGCCACCGTCCGCGCCACCGGCGCCCGGCGGTGCCCGGGTGATGCCCCGGGTGCTGCACGAAGATGACGCGCTGCTCGTCATCGACAAGCCGGCCGGTCTGGCTGTCCACGGCGGCAGCGGCATCTCCCACGGCGTCATCGAACGGCTGCGCGCCGAGCGGCCCGAATTGCGCTTCCTGGAACTGGTCCATCGGCTGGATCGCGAGACGTCCGGCGTGCTGTTGCTGGCCAAGCGACGCAGCGCATTGACCCGGATGCATGAGCAGATCCGCAACGGCACGACGGGCAAGCGATACACCGTGCTGGTCAAGGGCCGGTGGACGACGCCGGTGCGGACGATCCGCGAGGCGCTGCGCAAGGAGGCGACGGCCGACGGCGACCGTCGTGTCAGTGTCGACCAGGACGGCAAGCCGGCCATCACGACGTTCCGGCTGAAGCGGCCGCTGGGCGATTTCACGTTGCTGGAGGCCGATCTGAAGACTGGCCGGACCCATCAGATTCGCGTGCATCTGGCGCACGCCGGCTACCCGATCGCCGGCGACGACAAGTACGGCGACTTCGCACTCAACCGCGATCTGACGCGACAAGGGTTGAAGCGGATGTTCCTGCACGCGGCGCGGTTCGAGTGCGATCACCCGATCCGCGGCGACCGCATCGCCTTCGAGGCGCCGTTGCCGCGCGAACTGGCGGCGTTCATCGCCACACTCGACGTTTCCCACTCGGTTCGGACGGCATGACGATACCTCGACGCTATGAACTGGTCGTTTTCGACTGGGATGGCACCTTGTTCGATTCCGCCGCTCACATCGCCACCAGCATCCAGCGCCTGGCGGTCGATCTC
>JAHCKV010000630.1 GCA_026125595.1 Burkholderiales bacterium
GCCCACCGCCGCCACCGCCGTAGATCGGCTCGACGCGGCCCATCGCGCAGCGCGACGTGATCAGCACCGGGATGTTCCGTCGCGATGCCTTCGCGACCACGGTGACCAGTTCCGCGGGCCCGTCGCCGCGACCGAAGGCCTCGATGACGAGGCCCGCCGCGCCGCGATCGATCGCGGCGTGCACGGCGTGAAAGTCCATGCCGAGCACAACCCGATACAGCTCGACGCGGTCCTCCAGTTGCTCGATCGCGAACGACTGCCGCAGCAGCGGCGTTCGATAAAACATCACCTTCGCGCCGTCCACGTCGCCCAGCGTGCCGTGCTCGTGGGACTGGAACGACTCCACGGCACTCGTGTGCGCCTTGGTCACGTCGCGTGCGGCGTGAAGGGTGCCGTTGAAACAGACGATGGCACCGCGCGTGCGGGCCAGCGGTGACGCGGCGACACGGATCGCATTGAGCAGATTGAACGGTCCGTCGGATTGCGGGTCGTCGTGCGCCCGCTGCGCTCCGGTGAAGACGACCGGCTTGTCGGACTGCAGCAGCAGGTCCGCGAGATAGCTGGTCTCCTCCATCGTGTCGGTGCCCTGCGTGACCACGACGCCGGTCACGTCGGGTCGGGCCAGCAACGCGTTGATGCGTCGCGCCAGGTCGAACGCGAACTGCACGGTCATCACGAAACTCGGAATCGTCGCGAAGTTCTCGATCTCGAGGTCGGCGACATCGCCGGCCTGCGGCAGCATCGCCAGCAGGTCTTCGGCGCGCTGCGACGCCACCGTGCGACCGAGGGCGAGGTCGAAGCGGGAGGCGATGGTGCCGCCGGTGGCGAGCAATACGATCCTCGGTTTCATCGAGTCGTCCTGGAACGCACCGGCGGTTGCCGGTCTTCGGTGTCGAACGGTACTTGCGGATCCCGGTGCGGCGCGGGCGGATGGCGCTACGGTGCCGGCACGCGGGACGAATGATGATTGATGATCATCCAGCGGCCGTTGTCGTTGCGGTACGCAAACGAGAAGCGCATCCGGTTCACGACTTCCTGGCCGTCCTGCACATTCGTCGACGTATAGAAGCCCGAATTGAACGCAATGTTGCCGTAGACGCGGATGTCCTGCTGGCCCAGCGTCATCTGCAGCCGCGGGCGCCGCGTCGCCGAGTCGGTGAAGTACTCGAGGATCTCGGCGCGGTTGGCCCGGATGGTGGGCGACACGGTTCCCAGCAGCACGGCATCGCGCGCGTACAGCGCGGTGACCTTGGCGGGGTCGCGTGTGTTGAACGCGGCGATCCATTCGGCGGTGGCGGCGGCGACCGCCTGGGCCGGCGACTCGATCGCGGGCTTGTCGTCCGCGGCGAACGACAGATGGGCGCCGAGCAACAGCATCAATGCGAACAGCGAGCGCAGGATATTCATGGTGGCGTTGCTCCGTGGCATCGGGTCGAATCGATCGGGGTCATCCTTTTCCCCACGTGTCCTTCAGCGTCACCGCACGGTTGAACACCGGTGCGCCGGGCTCCGAATCCTTCCGGTCGGCGACGAAGTAGCCGTGCCGTTCGAACTGGAACCGGTCTTCGGGGCGGGCGTCGCGCAGCCCCGGTTCGACTTTCGCATGGAGCAGCACGCGCACCGCATCCGGATTCAATTGCGTGAGGTAGTCGGTGTCGCCCGCGCCGGGGTTCGGCACCGTGAAGAGTCGTTCGTAGAGACGCACTTCGGCGTCGAGCGCGTGTTCGGCGCTGACCCAATGGATGTTGCCCTTGACCTTGTACGTGTCGGCGCCGGGCGTGCCGGATTTCGAATCGGCGAAGTACGTGCAGTGCACGGCGGTGACGTTGCCCGCCGCGTCCTTGTCGCAGCCGGTGCATTCGATCACGAAGCCGTAGCGCAACCGCACTTTGTTGCCCGGATACAACCGGAAGTAGCCTTTCGGCGGGGTCTCGACGAAATCGTCGCGCTCGATCCACAACGTGTTCGTCATCGGAAACTGCCGCCGGCCTTGTTCCGGATGGTGCGGATGCACCGGTGCATCGCACGGTTCCACGTGGCCGGCGGGCCAGTTGTCGATGATCAGCGGAATCGGGTCGAGCACCGCAATGGCACGCGGTGCCCGTTCGTTCAGATCGTCGCGCAGGCATTCCTCCAGCACCGACATCTCGATCAGCGAATTCTCTTTCGACACGCCGATCCGGTCCGTGAACGCGC
>JAHCKV010000631.1 GCA_026125595.1 Burkholderiales bacterium
CCACGTCTATTCGCGCATCTCCAACCCGACCTGCGCGGTGCTCGAGGAGCGCATCGCGGCGCTGGAGGGTGGCATCGGCGCCATCGCCACGGCCAGCGGGCAAGCGGCATTGCATCTGGCGATCAGCACCATCGCCGGTGCGGGCAGCCACATCGTCGCCAGCCGCTCGCTCTACGGCGGCTCGCACAACCTGCTGCACTACACGCTGCGCCGGTTCGGCATCGAGACCACGTTCATCGATCCGCGCGATCTCGACGCGTGGCGCGCCGCGATCCGTCCGAACACGCGCGTGCTGTACGCGGAGACACTGGGCAATCCCGGCCTCGACGTGCTCGACATTCCCAAGGTCGCGGACATCGCCCATGACGCCGGGCTGCCGCTGCTCGTCGACGCGACGTTCACGACGCCGTATCTGCTCAAGCCGTTCGAGCACGGCGCCGACCTGATCTATCACTCGGCGACGAAGTTCATCGGCGGCCACGGCATCGCGATCGGGGGCCTGCTGGTGGACAGCGGCGCGTTCGACTGGGAAGCGTCCGGACGTTTCCCGGAACTGACCGAACCGTACGATGGCTTCCACGGCATGGACTTCCAGGAGGAATCCACGGTTGCCGCGTTCCTGCTGCGCGCGCGTCGCGAAGGGCTCCGCGACTTCGGTGCCTGCATGGCGCCGATGACGGCGTTCCATATCCTGCAGGGGCTCGAAACGCTGTCGCTGCGGGTGGCGCGGCATGTGGAGAACACGCGCAAGATCGTCGCATTCCTCGCGGAACACGCCGCCGTCGAAGCGGTGAACTATCCGGAACTGCCGTCGCATCCGGACCATGCACTGGCGCGGCAGTTGCTGCCGAAAGGCTGCGGTGCGGTGTTCACGTTCGACATTCGCGGCGGCCGCGCGGCGGGGCGCAAGTTCATCGAGACACTGAAGATCTTCTCGCACCTCGCCAACGTCGGCGACGCGAAGTCGCTGGTGATCCACCCGGCCACGACGACGCATTTCCGGATGGACGACGACGCGCTGCGCGCCGCCGGCATCGGGCCCGGCACGATCCGGCTGTCGATCGGCCTCGAAGATCCGCAGGATCTGGTCGACGATCTCGCCGGCGCGCTGCGCGTGTCGCAGAAGGCGTAGCCAGACCGCCCGCAACCGTCCGGAGCAGCCGGGCGGCATCGAACAGGAAACCGACGTGGAAGCCATAGGTGTCGTGCTCGCGATGCTGGCCGCCGTGATCGTCAGCGGCTTCATCGTGCGCATGCTGCCGATTCCGGTACCGACACCGCTGGTGCAGATCGGACTGGGCGCCGTGATCGCGGCGTTCTCGAACCGCGGCGTGCGGCTCGATCCGGATCTCTTCTTCCTGTTGTTCCTGCCGCCGCTGCTGTTCCTCGATGGCTGGCGCATCCCGAAGGAAGGCCTGCTGCGCGACAAAGGCATGATCCTCGAACTGGCGCTCGGGCTCGTCGTGTTCACAGTCGTCGGCATGGGATTCTTCATCCACTGGATGATCCCGGCGATGCCGTTGGCCGTGGCGTTCGCACTGGCCGCGATCATCTCGCCCACCGATCCGGTGGCTGTCTCCGCGATCACCGCCCGGATCCCGATTCCGCAACGGGCCATGCACGTACTGGAAGGCGAATCGCTGTTGAACGACGCGTCCGGCCTGGTCTGCTTCCGGTTCGCGGTGGCCGCGGCACTGACCGGCACCTTTTCGCTGTCCGACGCGACGATCACGTTCTTCCAGCTCGCGCTGGGCGGCATCGCCGTCGGTGCCGGCCTGACCTACGGATTCACGCTGATCAAGGGCTGGATCAGCCGCCGGTTCGGCGAGGAAGCCGGCTCGCAGGTGCTGCTGAGTCTGCTGCTGCCCTTCGGCGCGTATCAGATTGCCGAACACCTCGGTGGCTCCGGCATCCTGGCCGCGGTCGCCGCCGGCATCTCGATGAGCTATGTCGAGCGGTCCGGACGCGCGCTGGCCGTGACCCGCGTGCAACGCGCCGCCGTCTGGGACACCGTTCAGTTCGCACTGAACGGCGTGATGTTCGTGTTGCTCGGCGAACAGTTGCCGGGCGTCCTCGCCGAAGCGGTCCATGCAGTCCAGGAATCCCATCACGTGGATCCGTGGTGGCTGGTCGTCTACGTCGCGGCGATCAGTCTCGGCCTCGCCGGCCTGCGGTTTGT
>JAHCKV010000632.1 GCA_026125595.1 Burkholderiales bacterium
CAGCCGGTCGCGATTGTGGGGCTCGAACCCGTCGTAATCGCGCTTCAATGTTTCCAGGTGCAGCGTGCCGCCTTCGGCGGCGCTGATCATGAACGCCGCGGCCCGGGCCCGTTCGACTTCCGGCAACTCGATCGCCGCCGTCGCCCCCAGTGCGGCCGCAACGGCTTCGGCCGCTGCCCGCGCCTGCGGGCTCGCGAAGGTATCGAAGTAACCGCCCAGCCGTGCGATGCGCAGCCCGTCGACACCCTGCTCCAGCGACGGCGTGACCGGCACGGCATCGGGGCTGCAGCACGCGGGATCCCGCGGATCCGGCCCCTGCAGCGCGTCGTAGCAGCGCGCGAGATCGTCGACGGTCGTCGCGAACGGCCCCAGATGATCGAGGCTGTGCACGAACGGATAGCTGCCGGTCCGGGACAAGCGGCCATAGGTGGGCTTCAGGCCGAAGACGCCGCACAGCGAAGACGGCACGCGGATCGATCCGTTGGTGTCGGAACCGAGCGTCAACGGCACGAGGCCACCGGCGACCGCAGCGCCGCATCCGCCGGACGAGCCGCCACAGGTCCGGCTCGGGTCGTGCGGATTGCGGCACGGCCCGTAGCCCGTGTTCTCGGTCGTGAAACCGTAGGCGTAGGCGTCCATGTTCAGCGCGCCGACCAGCACGGCACCCGCGGCGGCCATGCGCCGGACCAGTTCCGCATCGGTCGCCGCCGCCGGATGGCGTTCGTGCAGTTTCGAACCCGCCAGCGTCGGCAGGCCGGTCACGTCGAACAGGTTTTTCACCGCGTATGGAACACCGGCCAGCGGCGGCAGCGGCAGGCCGGCGGCCCGCCGGGCGTCGACCGCTGCGGCTTCCGCCCGTGCCCGCTCGGCGGTGACGGCGGTGAATGCGTTGACGCCGGCATTGCGCTGCGCGATGCGGGTGAGCGTGGATTCGACGACGGCCGCAGCGGTCGTGTCGCCGCGGGCGACGGATGCCGCGATCTGCGCGGCGGTCATGGCTGGAACTGCGGCGCCGGTTCGACCGACTCCGGCAGATCGAACGCGGCCACCAGCGCCGCGATCTCGGCATTGCGGGCAAACGCCACGGCCACCCGCCGCAGGCGTTCCGCATCGAGCGGAATGCCCTGCAACGCCGCAGCTGCGGCCACCTGTGCTTCGGCCTCGGCCGCAGTCATCGATACATCCTCACGGGTTCAACAGACGGAAACGAACCGAAGAAGTATCACGATGCGGTGCCCGTTGCCAAGGTTCGGGCCGCGGGTCGTGTCGACGCGGCCGCGCGTCAGTGGGCGGTGGCGCTGCGGGCGATCACGTCTTCGGCGGCCATCGGCCGACCGAAGAAAAATCCCTGTCCGTATGTGCAACCCCACGCGCCGAGATAGTTGGCGTGGCGCTCCGTCTCGACGCCTTCGGCCACGACTTCGATGCCGAGGCTGCGGGCCATGTGGATCACGGCCTTGACGATCGCCGCGTTGTCGGGCCCCTCGGACAGATTCTGGATGAACGACTGGTCGATCTTCAGCACGTCGAGCGGCAGGCGCTGCAGATAGCTGAGACTGGAATAACCGGTGCCGAAATCGTCGATCGCGATGCGCACGCCGGCGGCCTTCAGCCGCTCCAGCGTCGACACGGCGCGCGTCGCGTCTTCCATGAACACGCTCTCGGTCAGTTCCAGCTCGATGCCGGCAGCATCGACACCGATCTCCGCCATGATGGCCAGCATCCGGTTGGCCAGATCCGGCTCGCGGAACTGCCGCGCCGACACGTTGATGCTGACCTGCATCCGGCAGCCCGCTTCACGCCACCGCCGGGCCTGCGCGCAGGCGGCACGGAACACCCATTCGCCGACCATGCCGATCAGGCCGGTCTCTTCCGCCAGCGGAATGAACCGCGCCGGCGGCACAAGACCGAGCGTCGGGTGATTCCAGCGCACGAGGGCCTCGACACCGACCAGTTGTCGCGTACCGAGGTCGTACTTGGGCTGGTACTGGAGGATCAGTTCGCCGCGCTCGGCGGCCTGCCGCAACGTGCTTTCCATGACCAGCCGATCGCGGATCTAGCCGTCGAGCTGCGGCCGCGCGAACCGGAACGAACCCCGGCCACCGCGCTAGACGCTCGTCAGCGCCCCCGCCGCATGATCGAGCAGACCTTCGGTATGGCCGGCATCGTCCGGAAA
>JAHCKV010000633.1 GCA_026125595.1 Burkholderiales bacterium
GCATTCTGCCCGAGCTGGCCGGCTACCACGTGCACTTGGCGCAGATGGCGATCTTCGCGGACTTCCAGCGTTCACTCGCCGATCTGGCGTTGTCGCCGGGACTGTTCGGACTGCTGGTGCTGATCGAGGCCAATCCCGGGCTCAAGCAGACTGCGCTGGCGGCGGCAGCCCACATCGACCGGTCGACGCTGGTGCCCGCCCTGGACAAGCTGGAGGCGCGCCAGCTCGTCGAGCGGCGAGCCGCCCCGCACGACCGGCGCTCCAACGGGTTGTTCCTGACGGCGACAGGCACCGCGCTGCTGACGCGGGCCAAGCGTGCGGTACGCCGGCACGAAGCGCGGCTCGCCGCGGGACTCGCCGAAGGCGAACGCGCTATGCTCATTCATCTGCTCGGCAAGATCCTCCCGGACGCCCGATGACGCATCCGGGTCCCATCCCGGACGCCATGAAACCGAATCGCCCCGTACCCGCCGTTCGCCGCAAGACCTCCCACAGCCGCGCCGCCAAGGCCGGCCTGCCGCCCGGATCGCTGGTCTATGTCGGCAACCGGCCACCGCATCCGACGCACATGTCTCTGCTCGACTACGACGAGCACCACGTCGAGGAGCGGGACCTCGACCGGGTCGAGGAATGCCTGCCGTTCAAGGACAAGGCCACCGTCACGTGGATCAACGTGGACGAGATCGGCGACGCGGAGCTGATGGCGAGCTTCGGCCGCGTGATGGGATTCCATCCGCTGATGCTGGAAGACATCCTGAACACCGATCAGCGACCGAAGGTGGAAGACCACGGCGACTATCTCTACGTCGTGCTGAAGATGCTGGCGTGGAATGCCGAACGCGGCGACATCGACGTGGAACAACTGTCCCTCGTGGTCGGCGCGAACTACGTGGTGTCGTTCGGCGAACGCAAGGGCGACTACTTCGACCCGCTGCGGGCACGCATCCGCGAAGCCGTCGGACGGGCCCGCAAGCTCGGCGCCGACTTCCTCGCCTACTCGCTGCTCGACATGGTGGTCGACCACTACTTCATCGTGCTGGAACGACTGGGCGAAAAGCTGGAGCAGACCGAAGACGCCGTGATGGCCAATCCCGGTCCGGACGTGCTGGCGCAGATCCATCGGCTGAAGCGCGATCTGATCTTCGTCCGCAAGGCGGTGTGGCCGTTGCGCGAAGCCATCACGACGCTGCGACATCTGAACACGCCACTGATCGCGAAGCCCACGGGCATCTTCCTGCGCGATTTGAACGACCACGTGGTGCAGGTGATCGAAGGCATCGAGACCTATCAGAACCTGGTCGCGTCGATGCTGGACACGTATCTCAGCACGGTCAGCAACCGGACCAATGCGGTAATGCGCGTGCTCGCCGTGTTCTCGGCGGTGTTCATGCCGCTCACGTTCATCACCGGCATCTTCGGCATGAATTTCCGCGACATGCCGCCACTGGAGTGGGGTTGGGGCTTTGCGGCCACGCTCGGCGCGATGCTCATCATGGGCGTCGCGATGGTGCTGTACTTCCGCAGTCGACGCTGGATCTGACTTTCCGCCGCGGCCCGTGATCATTCGTCGTCGGCGACTCTGCCCCGCTGCCGTTTGATACCGGAGCGCTCCCGCTTCCCCTCGACGCGTCTGCGTTGCGATGCAGCAGTCGGCGCCGTGGCGATGCGGGGTCGACGACGTTCGGCAGCCTCTCGAATCAACTCCAGCAAACGCTCGATTGCATCGAGCCGGTTCAGCGTCTGGGAGCGATGCCGCCGCGCGTCGATGATGATCACGCCATCGGCGGTCGCCCGGTTGCCGGCGAGCCGGATCAACCGCGCACGGATCTCTTGCGGCAATGAAGAGCTGCCCGCCGCGTCGAAGCGAAGTTCCACCGCCGACGACACTTTGTTGACGTTCTGCCCACCCGGGCCCGAAGCGCGCACGAAACGGAACTCGAGCTCTCCGGCATCCAGCGCGAGGTGCGGCGTGATGTGCAAAGTCTTCATGAATGTTTCAGTGTGCAGTGCGACATGAATCCCCTCGGATGCCGTGTCAATCAACGGAAGTTCCGCTGAAACCCGCATCGTTATTGCAAACCGGGTAGGCAGGGACTAAATTCCCGTTCGGTTTCGGGAGTATTTCTTGGTTTGAATCGGACATTGCTCCGGCTCCTCGAAGGAAGGCACAC
>JAHCKV010000634.1 GCA_026125595.1 Burkholderiales bacterium
CGAAGCAGTTGCTGATCACCAATCCGAAGGACATCCCGCGGCTCGTGAAGACGCTGCGCGACAGCGGGTTCGCGATGATCTGCGGCGTCAACACGCTGTACAACGCGCTGCTGAATCACCCGGAGTTCGCGGAAGTCGATTTCTCGCGGTTGAAACTGGCGGGTGGCGGCGGCGCGCCGTTGCAGCTGCCCGTCGCGCGGCGCTGGAAGCAGATCACCGGTCGCACGCTGGTCGAAGGCTACGGCCTCACCGAAACCGCCGGCGCTTCGACGATGAATCCGCCAGACATCGCCGAGCACTCGGGGACCGCCGGCCTGCCGTTGCCCGGCACCGACATCGAGATCCGTGCCGACGATGGCGCCGTGCTGCCGATCGGCGAGATCGGCCAGGTGTTCATCCGCGGCCCGAACGTGATGCTGGGCTACTGGAATCGCCCGGAAGATACGGCGCGCGCCATCGGAACCGACGGTTTTCTCGCGACCGGCGACATGGGCACGATCACGCCGGAAGGGTTCCTGCGCATCGTCGATCGGCTGAAGGACATGATTCTCGTATCGGGTTTCAACGTGTATCCGAACGAGATCGAGGACGTGCTGGCCGGCCACCCCGGCATCCTCGAGGCGGCGGTGATCGGCGTGCCGGACGCCAACGGCGGCGAGATGGTCAAGGCCATCATCGTTCGCAAGGATCCGGCGCTGACGCCGGCCACCGTGATCGCCCATTGCCGCGCCAGCCTGACCGGCTACAAGGTGCCGCGGCAGGTGGAGTTCCGCGACAGCCTGCCCAAGAGTCCGGTGGGCAAGATCCTGCGGCGCGAACTGCGCGGCTGACGCCTGGCCGGTGGCGCCTGCCGCGGTGCATCGACCGGCACGGGCAGAACTGTGACTTAGTTCACGGTTCGGGATGCCAATCGGTTACCGATCTGAAAGGCGGGCCGGCCTAACGTCTCCAGTAATCCCCACCTGCGCGGCTGTCGCCGCGATCACCCCGGTGCACTGCACCACCGGGGCACCGGCGGGGCACAACAGGAGATCGCCATGCATCAATTCCGGTTGTCCCGACTGGGCTCCCTGCTCGTCGTAGCGGGCGCGCTCGCCGTACAGACCCCCGCATCCGCCGAGGTCGTTGATCTCGGTCTCGGGACCAGGATCGCTGGCGATACCCCGGCTGGCGCCGCACCGTGGGTCAACCTCAGCCTGCTGGACCTGGGCTTCGTTGCCGGCAGTGGTTTCGACGGCGTCAAGAACACGGTGGAACTGCAGATCTCCGTCACGCCGACGCTGCAGCCGACGCCGTTCACGGCCGAGGACCTGGAAGGCTTCGGGCTGAGCGCGTACCCGACGACCGGTCAGGTCATCGGCAAGGGTGATCTGACCGGTGATGAATACGTCAGCGCGATCTACATGAACGTCAGCTCGGCGCTGGACCTGTCCAAGCTCGAGCTGGCGTGGACGGGCCCCATGGGCTTTCCGATCGCCGGGGTCGCGCCGGCCAGCATCGCCATCTCGCAGAACGGCTTTTCCGCCGGCAGCGCAGGGCTCTACGACATCCTGATCAGCTTCGATCCGGGCGCGTTGAGCGCGTCGAGCCAGATCTCGTCCAAGCTGCTGTTCACGTACGACGGCGGCGCCACCGACATCGATCCGTCCGATTTCGTCGTCGGCGGGTCGTTCTACGCCGTGGCCACCGTCTGGGATACGACCGGCCCCGCTGGCGTTTCCTTCATCGGCGCGCCGGTACCCGAGCCGGAAACCTGGGCCATGCTGGGCGTGGGCCTGGCGGCACTGGCACTGGCGAAGGGGCGGCGGCGCAAGCACTGAGCCGCGCGGCTTCGAACCAGAAAAAGGCCCCGACAGGGGCCTTCTTTTTGGCGCCGATCGCGCGATGACGCTCAGCTCTTCTCCGGCAACGTGATGCCGGTCAATGCCTCGAACACCTTCACGACGGCGGCGTCGTCCTCGTAGCCGTGGCCCTGGGCGGCAGCCGCGAGATACAGCTGATGCGCGGACGCGGTGATCGGCAATGGGAAGGTCATCTTTCGGGCGGAGTCCAGCACGATGCCGAGGTCCTTGACGAAGATGTCCACCGCCGACAGCGGCGTGTAGTCGCCGGCCAGGATGTGCGGCACGCGGTTCTGGAACATCCACGAATTGCCGGCGCTGT
>JAHCKV010000635.1 GCA_026125595.1 Burkholderiales bacterium
AGCGAACGAGGCGCGGAGTATAGCGAACCGTCCCCCGGCAAGTAAAGCGATCGAACCGTACGCGAGGGATGGCGCGGCTTCACTTGCAATCGCGGGCCGCCGCCCGGACAAGTACCCCTCGCCCCGTCGAAGACAGGTTGCGCCGGGCCGGTACGCGTGCCTACAGATAAGTCTTCAGCATCGATGCGACCCAGCCGTTCTTCTCCATGTCACGCAGGCTCCTGCGAACGCCGACGATCAGATCCCGGTGCCTGCTGACGGCGTAGATGATGTTCTTTTCGGGAAACAGCTCATGCACGGTGATCCCCGCCAGATCGGGATGGCCGAGCTTGCGCGCGTAGTACCGCAGGAAGGTCCGATCGAGGAGGATCACCTGCGCGCGCCGATTCAACAGCATCGCGACGACGGATTCCATGCGATCGACTTCGAGATACGAGCTGGAATTGCGCAGTATCCGGTCATGGAAGGTCCGAAACGGCACCTTCAAGAAAAAACTCGCCTGGTTGAACGCGACGATCGATTTGCCCGCCAGGTCTTCCAGACGCCGGATGTCGAGCTTGCGATCCGTGAGCGACGCGGCCACGTTGTCGAAGGCGTAAATGGGTGCGTAGTGATAGATCGGTTGATGCACGGGCGGTGTGCCTACGAACATGTGCAACCCCGGGAAGCTCGCGAGCGGATCCTGATTCAACCGCGATCGCGGAAAATCGAGCTTGTGCAATTCGCGCCCCATCCGGCGCAGCGCCTCCCGCATCAGATCCACGAGAATGCCGGTCTGCTCCATGACGAACGGCTCGAAGTCGGCGATGAAACCGACGCTCAACGCAGCCGTCCGATAGCCGTGTGCGGTCCCTGCCCCGGCTGCCGCCAGCGCCACGGCTGCGCGAAGCAACCGTCTGCGTCCCCGCTGGTTCGCTGTCTGTGCTGGCGTCGATGCTTCGACGAACTGCCGTCCGGCTGCCATCCGCATGGAAACCTCCCGCGAACCCGACTGATACGCCGATCGTCGTCGGCCTGCGCCCCTTACCGGCCGATCCGACGCCGTGCAACGTCGGCGATGCTACCCTCAAACCACGCTGCGGGCCGACAGACACCGGGTCACCGCGGGTACGAACCGTCGTGGTTGGCCGGAATGTCTTCCGCTACACTCTTTTGTGGCCCCGCTCCCCGGATGATCGGGCTCGGAACGCCTCGTTCAATCCGGTCGCCCGTTGGCAGTTCACGGCGGCGGATCGACCGGATCCAGCGACTCGACAGGGAGCTGTGCCCGATGCGAATGCAGGCGACTGCTCAACGGACCGTCGAACTCATGCAGTCAACTGCGATGCCGCGCCGCGCGACATGATCCATTCCGTGATCCGTCGCATGACGTTGCTGATCGTCGCGATCAGCGTGCTGATCGCGGCGGCCTCGGCGATCTACCAGATCCACGCAGGCTATCGCGCCGGCGAGCGGGCGCTCGACGACAGCTTCCGCGTCATCGAAGCCAGCCATGTGCCGGCCCTCGCCGCGAATCTGTGGACGCTGGATCAGGCACTGGTGCTGAAGCATCTCGAGGGCATCACGCGTCTGCCGGACATGGCGCGGGCCACCGCCGTGGGCGATGGGCTGCCGGCCCTCGATGCCGGGACGTCGACCGCACCGGTCGACGGACGAGCAGATCCCCATCGGATCGTGCGAGAGTTCGATCTGCGCTACCCGGATCCGCTGGATCCGGCACAACTGCATTCCATCGGCAAACTCCGCGTCGAAGCGTCGCTCGCCGCCATGCATGCCGATCTGCGGCGGACCGGCATCACGATCGTCATCGTCGAAGTGGTGCGCGCAGCCGTCGTTGCGCTGACGATCATCTTCGCGATGCGCCAGTTGGTCACACGACATCTCGGAAAGATCGCGGAGTTTTCGTCGAACATGACGCTCGACAATCTCGATACGCCGCTGGTACTGGAACAGCGTGCACCGCATCGCCACGACGAGATCGACGCGCTGGCTGGCGCCATCAACCGCATGCGCACGTCGCTGCGCCAGGAGATCGACAAACGCCGCGAAAGCGAGTCGCGCAGTCGGCGACTGGCCGTGGAAAAAGAAGCCGCCGAACTCTCCAGCGACGCCAAGAGCAGCTTTCTGGCGAACATGAGCCATGAGATCCGCACGCCGATGA
>JAHCKV010000636.1 GCA_026125595.1 Burkholderiales bacterium
GCCCTTGACGGTCTGGTAATACGTCTTGTCGAGCGGATAGCCGGCAGCACTGGTCACGACGGTGGCGAAGCGGCGGTGGACGGGCACCTGGGCATAGTCGCGGATGAACGTGACAGCTTGCAGATGGCTCTCGATCACGGCGCCGAAATTCACGAACGACAGACGGCGGTGTTCGTCGAGCACGGTGTTCACCGCGAACACCGGACCCCCGAGCATGCCGACGATGGCCAGTTGTTCCCGGTGCAGCGGATTGCCGTCGAGCACGCAGTTCTCGGCGTTCGGGTCCGCCATGAACCGGTGGCTGTGGAAGGTCGTGATCGTGTCGCGATGGGCGATGCCGGGGGCGATCACCTTGCGGCCGCCGGAGTAGCCAGCCATGAAATGCGGTTCGACCAGGCCGGTGACGATCTTCACGTCCGCTTCGACGAACCGGCGGTCGAGCTTGACCGGCGTGCCGTGCGGCGTGGCCCCCAGGTCGACGTGGTCTTCGTCGTTGCGGGCGTAGTGGTTCTCGACGCGCACGTTGGCCAGCACCCACGGGTCGCCGACCAGTTCCTCGAGCTCCGCGTCCAGGTTCGGGCGGTGCAGGCCGGTCGCGACCAGCACCGTGATGGCGCTGCGGTCGATGCCACCGGCCATCAGCGCGCGGATCACCGGTTGCAGCAGCAGCCCGTTGGGCACGGGCCGCGTGATGTCGCAGATCAGGATGCAGGCGCTGGCTTTGCCGCGTGCTTCCGCCTCCAGCGCGCCGCAGCCCACCGGCGTTGCCAGTGCGCGGGTCACCGCGGCCGCCGGATCGGGCAGGATCGGCATCGGCGGCTTGCGGATGACGGTTGCATGCACGCCTTCCGGCAGCCGGACCGGCAGCGTGCTGCGACCGTAGCTCAGTTCCACATCCATGATTTGTCTGGGATTTCGATAAGGGGCCAGAGCCCGACTATAGCACCGGACGCCGACCGCGCGGCCGTAAGGACTAATTCGGTTGCAATGCAATCGAAAAAGAATCGACTTAAAGTGCTTGCATCAAGCCACGGAATCCATTGGAATCCGGCCCAGGGATCAAAGCCCATATAAGGTGTCAATGAAAACCGTCGTCACGCCCGTTCGCGGGCGCACTCGGAGCCGGCGTTCCGAACCCCCCGACGCTTCGCTGTTCGAAGCACTGGTTCGCAGCGCATCCGACCTGATCACGATCCATGATGCGGACGGCATCACCCGCTACGAGTCGCCGGCCGCCTCGGCCGTGCTCGCCTATCCGAGCGGGTTTCTGGTCGGCCGCAATCCTCTGGTGATCGTGCATCCGCGGGACGCGCAGCGGGCGAGGGAGGCGTTCCGCACGCTGGTCAACGAACCGGATGCCGTGCGCATCGAACAGTTGCGAGTGCGCCGCGCCGATCGCACCTGGGCACGGCTGGAAGTCGCTGGCCGCAATCTGCTGTCCGATCCCGATGTCCGCGGCATCGTGCTGACGTCGCGCAGCATGTGCCCCACGTCCCGCGCGTTCGATACCGAGCGCGATCATTACGCCGCGACCCACGATCCGCTGACCGGGCTGCCCAATCGCACGCTGTTGGTCGATCGCGTCGAGCAGGCCATCGCCCGGGCCCAGCGCCACCGCATCCAGGTCGCGCTGATGCGGGTCAACCTGGATGGATTCCGGCTCGTCAACGAAACGCTCGGCCGTGGCGCCGGCGACGCGCTGCTGCGTCAGGTGGCCGAGCGGCTGCGGGGCGCCACCCGCGACGGCGACACCATCGCCCGCCTGGATGCCGACGATTTCGTGCTGCTGTTGCCGGATCTGGAATCCACCGGTGTGGCGGCCAAGGTGGCCGACCGGGTGCTGCAGGCCTTGTCCGCGCCCTTCGGGGGCCGCGGTGCCGAGCGCTATCTGTCGGCCAGCATCGGCGTCAGCGTATTTCCGGACGACGCCGTCCATTCCGACGGCTTGCTGACCCATGCGGCCGAGGCCCTGGCCAGCGTCAAGCGGGGCGGCCGCGGGGCCTTCCGCTTCGCCCGGCCGCAGCTGGACGGCGAGATCCGCGAACGGCTGGTGATGGAGAGCACCCTGCGCCAGGCGGCGGAGCGGGGCGAACTGCTGCTGCAGTATCAGCCCAAGTTCCGGCTGGGCAGCCGCCGGCTGGCCGGGGTGGAAGCCC
>JAHCKV010000637.1 GCA_026125595.1 Burkholderiales bacterium
CCGGCATGGGCAACGACGGTGCGCGGGAATTGCGGCTGATGCGCGAGGCCGGCGCCGTGACCATCGCCCAGGACGAAGAGAGTTCGTTGATCCATGGCATGCCACGGGAAGCCATCGGTCTGGATGCCGCGATCCACGTGCTGCCCCCCGACGGCATCGCGGCGCTGCTGGGCCGTCTGGCCGCTGCGGAATAAAGATCCCTTTCACGGAACACGAGGAGACCGTTGCATGGCATCGGAGGCGGCGCAGCGCGCAGACGTCGAAATTCTGATCGCGGAGGACAGCGCCACGCAGGCGGAAGTGCTGGCGCATCTGCTGGAGCAGGCGGGCTATCGGGTCACGGAGGTGCGCTACGGCCGGTTGGCGCTGGAGGCGGCCCGTCGCCGGCGGCCCACGCTGATCATCACCGATGTCGTGATGCCCGAGATGGATGGCGCCGCCTTCTGCAAGGCGATCAAGCAGGATCGCGATCTGCGCGACGTGCCCGTCATCATGGTCACGACGCTGTCCAGCATCCAGGATATCGTCATGGCGCTGGAATGCGGTGCCGACCATTTTCTGCGCAAGCCCTACGACGCGGCGAACCTGCTGGCCCGCATCGAGCACATGCTCGCCCAGTGGAATCCACGCGACGACGAAGCGCCGGCCCCGGGCATCGAAGTCCTGCTGGCCGGCACGAGATACAGCATCACGTCCGGCCGCAAGCAGATCCTCGATCTGCTGATTTCTTCCTACGAGCAAGCGGTGCTGGTCAACGAAGAATTGAAGCGGCGCGAGCAGGAGGTACGGATCCTGAATCGCGATCTCGAACGTCGTGCCGCCGAACTGCAGGCGGTCAACCAGGAACTGGAGAGCTTCAGCTACTCCGTGTCGCACGATCTGCGCGCGCCGCTGCGGGCCGTCAGCGGCTATGCGCGGATCCTGGAAGAGGAGCACGGCGAAGCACTGGGCACGGAAGGCCGGTCGCTGCTCGACACGGTGACCGCCAATGCGCAACGGATGGGACAACTGATCGATGATCTGCTGTCGTTCTCGCGCTGGGCGCGGGCTCCGATCCAGGCGCGACGCATCGACATGACCGCACTGGCGCAGGCGGCCCACGCGGAACTGTCCGCGGCCGGCGATGCCCCGACGGCGGCCGTCCGGATCGACCCGCTGCCGGCCGCGTGGGGTGGCGAGTCACTGGTTCGCCAGGTCTGGGTCAACTTGTTGTCGAATGCGCTGAAGTACAGCGGCGCGCGACCGCAACCGCAGATCGTCGTCACCGGTGGCGTCGACGGACCGCAGGTCGTCTATTGCGTCGCCGACAACGGGGCTGGTTTCGACATGCGCTATGCCGACAAGCTGTTCGGCGTGTTCCAGCGTCTGCACGGCCAGGACGAATTTCCGGGAACCGGCGTCGGCCTCGCGATCGTGCGCAAGATCGTGACCCGCCACGGTGGGCGCGTCTGGGCCGAAGGCGAAGTGGGCGCCGGCGCGCGCTTCTACTTCAGCTTGCCGGCGGGGCCGGACGCCGATGAACGTTGAGCGCGATGTACGTCAACGAGATATCGCACCAGGCGATCGGCGATGTCGATCGTCGTCACCGATTGCAGACCCTGCCAGGCCGGAATGCCGTTGACTTCGAGCACGGTGGCTGCACCGTTGCCGTCGCGTATCAGATCGACGCCGGCGTAGTCGGCACCGACCGCCCGGGTCGCGCGCACGGCCAAGTCGCACAGATCGGGCTCGAGCCGCGCGGCTTCGGTCTTTCCGCCCCGACTCACATTGTGGATCCAGTCGGTGCCGCGGCGGCGCATTGCGGCGACGGCTTCGTCACCGATCACGAACACGCGCCAGTCGCCGGTGGCGTCGGCCGCGGTCTCGACGAAGCGCTGCAGATAGTACAAGCCGTTGCAGGATTCCGAGGGCGGCAGCGCGTCGCCGGGCGCCAGCCGCAGCAAGCCTTTGCCCTGGGATCCGAACAACGGTTTCGACACAATGCGATGACCTTGTGCGAACGCGTTGGTCAGCACGTCCCGGGCTGCCTCCGCGTTTTCCGTGACCCAGGTCGGAGGGGTTGGAATGCCGGCCCGATGCAGCAGCAACGACGTCATCGACTTGTCGACGCTGCGTTCGACGGCGCGGGCACTGTTGCAGACCGTCACGC
>JAHCKV010000638.1 GCA_026125595.1 Burkholderiales bacterium
CGACGGCGACACGGGCAGAACGGTTCGTCGGCGGCATGGCTGGATTCTATGCCGCGATGGCGGGGACCAGAACCCCGCCGATCAGTCAATGCGGCGATTCGGGTTCGCGCTTCTCCTCGGGATGACTCTCGGACGCGCTGCCCTCCGACGCGTGGCTGAGATACAGCGCCAGACCCACGAGCGCGATGGCACCACCCAGATACAGCAGGTCGAGAACGTTCTGCATCTCCATCTTCACTGCGTGCTCGAACAATTTGACGATGAGGATCATCAGGATCACCTTCGCCAACCGGTTCTTCAGATCGTCGAGCGTCGCGACCAGCAGGATCTTGCTCGACGAGCGCGATCCCTTCGCCGCGTCGATGTCGCTGACGAACAGCTCGTACAGGCCGAGCGCGAAGATCAGCATCACGGCCGCGAGCAGATAGCCGTCGACGACTTCGACGATGTGCGTGACGGTGTCGTCATGGAGCGTGCGACGCATCTCCGCTGTCAGGCCCGCATCGGCGTAGTGCAGCACGTGCGTGACCGCATACCAGACATCGACGGTCGTCATGTAGAACACGGCAACCGACGCGATCATGCTCGCGACGACGGCGATCACGACGACGAATCGGCTGCGCCACAGCAGGCCTTCGAAGATTTTCTCGATCAGTTGCATCGGCGGTGGGCCCTGGGGAAAGGGCTGGATTATAGGTGCCGGGGTCCGGCGAAACATCCGTTCACCGACCGGGCCCGCGATTCCCGGCGCACCAAAAAAAGCGACCCGCGCAGGGCGGGTCGAAAGTCACGGAGGATCTCAGTGGGCAACCGGCGCGGGACAAAACTTGCCGTACCGTTTGGCACCGCCCATCTAAATGCAATCGCCATGCCATCACAAAATCATCAATGATTCATTGGGTTGCATAACCATATCGATTTTGGCAGGCTCCACCGATGTGCCCGCACCAGGATTGCCGCACCAAAACCGAGCCCGCGGTCTACACCCGATAGCGCTCCAGGACCGCACGGTCGATATCCAGGCCCAGCCCCGGCCGCGTCGGCACGTCGATCCAGCCGTCGTTCTGCACCACCGGGTTGCGAACGAGGTGCTGACGGAACGGGTGGGACGATCGGTCGTACTCGAAGATGGGTTCCTCGGCGAAGACCGAGTGATGCGCGACGGGGATCGCGGCGATCAGCTGCAACGACGCCGCCTGCGCCACCGCCGACCCCCACACGTGCGGATTGATCTGCACGCCGTGGGCCTGCGACAGTGCGATCACGTGTTTCGCTGCCGTGAATCCGCCGACCGAACCGAGGTCCGGCTGCGCGATATCCACCGCGCCGGCCGCCAGGAAATCGCGGAAGCCGTAGAGACCATGTTCGTTCTCGCCACCAGCGATCGGCATCGTCACGCGATCGCGCACTTCGCGGTAGCCACCGACGTGCTCGGGCGCGACCGGCTCTTCGTACCAGCGCAGGTTGTAGGGTTCGAGCGTGCGCCCCAGACGGATTGCATCGCCGACGCCGTACGCGTGGTTCGTGTCCACCATCAGCGTGACCGCACGGGACCCGAGCGAGCGTGCGATCTCGGCCATCACGCGGGCATCGTCCGCCAGACCGTAGCCGAGCTTGACCTTCATGCACCGGAAGCCGGCCTCGTAGTGCGCCACCGCCTCTTCGCCCAACCGCTTCTCCTCACCCTGGCCGGAGATCCGATAGAAGCCGGTCGCATACGCCTGGACCCGGGACCGGAAGGCGCCGCCCAGCAACTGATGCACCGGTACGCCCAGCGCCTGCCCGGCCAGATCCCACAGTGCCATGTCGACGGCGCTGATCGCCGCCATCACGGATCCCTTGCGGCCGTAGTCGCGCGTCGCGTGGTACATGCGATGCCACAGCACTTCCGTGTCCAGCGGATTCGCGCCGAGCACCAGCGGCGTCAGGGCCGAGCCGATCACGGCAGCGGCGATCTGCGGCGGCTCGAGCCCCTGGGCGAACGCCTCACCCCAGCCGGTCAAGCCGGTGTCGGTGATCACCTCGACGATCGTTGCGGAGCGATGCCGCACCCAACCCTGGGAAAATGCGAATGGCTGCGTGAGTTCGGTGCGCAGCGGATGGATGCGGACGTCGACGATCTTCATCGGATACAGATCTCCATTCAGGA
>JAHCKV010000639.1 GCA_026125595.1 Burkholderiales bacterium
CAAAGGCTCGACCCAGTGCCTACTCAACCCCGATATTTGGAGAACCAATGAACAAGCTTCTGAAAGCCCTGCTCGTCGCAGGCGTGATGGGCGCGGCCAGCATGGGCGCGCATGCTGCAACGTTGATCGTCGACCTTGAGGGTCGGGTCACCGCCTTCAACAGCCCTCCGGAGTTCGCGGATCTGGGAACCGCCGCCCTCAGCCAGACCTTCTGGGGCACGATCGTCATTCCCGACTTCGAAAACTACCTGACGGGCACTTACACTTTCGCGCTGAACAGCGTCGGCACACCGGAGGCGGAAAGCGATGTGCTCTTTAGCCTATTCACGCCGCTGCTCACGGGCATCGAAGGCACGCGCACGCGTGGTCAGCCCGGCGTCACGCCGGATAACACGACGCTCGGTGAAGGCTCTTTCACGCTGACCGATGGCCGGATCAGCGGGTTCAGCTACTCCATCGATCGCGATCAGGGGCTGGCCACGTACGACCGCTTTATACGAGATCTGGAGGTGCCGGTGTTGCTCGACACGATCACCGTTGCCGGCGGCACGTTCAGCACCGCTCGCGAACTGATCGCCGGATCGGGCGTGTATTACGCGACCTCCGTGTCGAGCACCGCAACCATCAACGTGATTTCCTCCGCGCCAGTTCCGGAACCGGAAACCTACGTGATGATGGGCGCCGGGCTGGCCCTCATCGGTGCGCTGGCCGCGCGTCGCAAGCGGGCTGCCGCCACTGTTTGATCTGGTGTAGTCTTTCCGTGTCGATGGGTAGCCGGCAGGCCCCGTCGACCGTAGGCACAAGAACCTCTGGAGCCATGAAGCCCAGCCGCAATTTATGTGGCTGGGCTTTTTTTTTCCTCGTCGACAAGCGCCTATACTGAGGTGATGGAAACACCGATCGGATACATGGTCGCAAGCCAGCGCGAGCGCATGGCCCTGCTGCAGGCCCTCGCGTTGCTGCAGACTGCCTTATTCGATGACGCCTTCGGAGCGCTCGCGGTTTCGTTCAACGCGACCGCGGACGCGGTCGACTTCGAGATGGAGCCTGGATCCGAGGAGGACATTGCATCGGGCCTAGGGTTGGCGGAGGTTGCGGGCCGCATTCAGAATCTGATCGAGCGCACAACCCCCGGCGTGTGGAGCGGAATCTTCTGGACCCCCGATGGGGTTGGCGGACGGTTGGGATGGACGGCGGACGCAGCCCAAGGCTTGCGCTCGATCTTCGCGAATGCGCGGCGCTGCGTTGAAGCCGATTCGTCGCGCGGCGTTGATCGTGTTTCGATGTTGGCTACTCTGGAGTGCGTGTTGAGCCGCTTGTAGCTAATTTCGAGGTGCCGGCGCAATGTACAGGCCCCGACGGTCGACCAACGAAGCCGCCACCTGCTGCTCGCTTCCCTCGACGATTCGCAGATGTTTGTGCGTCGCGTGTTCGATGTATGCCCGGGTGGCGAGCAGCGACGTCGGCTTCCATTCATTGGTCAGATGGGCGCGTTCCTCGAATCGGTAGACGGTCACGGTTTTCATGTTCATCCTCTTTGCCGGGGGGCAAGCAAGGATGGTACGTCACGGGCGCGCTCCTATCGTTGCTGTGCGACCACGATCAGGCGCCAGCGGATGGGGCGGCCCGATGCATGCTGATGGTGGTTCTGCGGCGGCAGCGCAGCACCCTTGTTGGCAGCGATCTCGTCGCCGCAGGTTTCACAGCGAAAAAGCCCGCTGTGCTTGCACACGTCGCCCGGTTGGTGGATGTCGTCGAAGGCGACTGACGTGTCGTGGTGCAGGTAGGTCGAGTATTTGTACTGCGCCATGGCGACTCTCCGATGTCATCGCGTGCGGTGCGCTGGTGCGCGGTCTGGTGCTACGGCGTCAGGTTCTGTCCAGGAATGAGCGTGCCGCGTTCGCTTGGCATGGGTTCGGCGCAACGCTCGGCCGTGAACAGGTACGCAAGGTCTGCCGCTTCCGGGGAGAAATAGAAGTTAGCCGCGGTTTGCTCTTCGTCGATTCGGCAGTACACCCGTGCGGTGGAATTGGGGTCTAACTCGCGGAAGGTGCGCGTTGAAGCGATGACATCCTCCAGAATGTTGGCCACCTGTTCGGCGCCAGTCACGCGCACATGGAACCACACGGGCAAATTCGTGGGCATTC
>JAHCKV010000064.1 GCA_026125595.1 Burkholderiales bacterium
TGGAGGAACTCAAGGACATCAACGGCCGCGAGTGGGTCTTCCTGCTGGTGCTGGCGGCCCTGACTCTGTTCATGGGCCTGTATCCGAAGCCCTTCAATGCCGTGCTCGAGGTGCCCGTGGGCGATCTGCTTGCCCATGTGGCCAAGAGCAAACTGCCGTGATGCGCCCGTCGCACTGGAGAAACCCGTGATTCTGAGCGCCGCCGACTATCTCGCCGCCTGGCCCGAGATCCTGCTGCTCACGATGGTGTGCGTGATTCTGATCGCGGATCTGTTCCTGCGGGACGACCAACGCGTAGTGTCCTATGGGTTGTCGTTGGCGACGCTCGTCGCTGTCGCAGGGTTGACGCTGCTGTCGGCCCGACCGGAACCGATCTATGCATTCAACGGGATGTTCGTCGACGATCCCATGGCCGACTTGTTGAAGGTGCTCGTTTGCGGCGCCGTGGCCGTGGCGCTTGTCTACGCACGAGGGTATGCCGTAGACCGCGGCATGTTCCGCGGCGAGTTTTTCTCGCTCGTGCTGTTCGCGACGCTCGGCATGATGGTGATGATCTCGGCGAATCACTTGCTGCTGCTGTATCTCGGACTGGAACTGCTGTCACTGTCGCTCTATGCGCTGGTGGCATTGCAGCGCGATTCAAAGGACAGCACCGAAGCCGCGATGAAGTATTTCGTGCTGGGAGCACTGGCGTCCGGCCTGCTGCTCTACGGCATGTCGATGATCTACGGCGCCACAGGGCAACTCGAGATCACGAAGATCGCCGCCGTCATCGCCGACGGCAGCGCCAACACGACAATCCTGATCTTCGGGTTGGTGTTCGTCGTTGCGGGCCTCGGGTTCAAGCTCGGCGCGGTGCCGTTCCACATGTGGGTGCCGGACGTCTATCAGGGCGCGCCCACGGCCGTGGCGCTGATCATCGGCACGGCGCCGAAGCTCGCCGCCTTCGCGTTCGTGATGCGGATTCTCGTCGAAGCGCTCGGCCATCCGAGCCTGCTGGTCGAATGGCGCCAGATGCTGATCATCCTGGCGGTGCTGTCGATGGCCGTCGGCAACATCGCGGCGATCGCGCAGACGAACCTGAAGCGGATGTTCGCGTACTCGACCATCTCGCACATGGGCTTCCTGCTGCTCGGCATTCTGGCGGGCGACACCAACGGCTACGGCGCCGCGATGTTCTATGTCGTGGTCTATGCGCTGATGAGTCTCGGCGGTTTCGGCATGATCCTGCTGCTTGCACGCAACGGCTTCGAGGCCGATCGCCTGGACGACTTCAAGGGTTTGAACAAGCGCAGTCCGTGGTATGCGTTCGTGATGCTGCTGCTCATGTTCTCGATGGCCGGCGTGCCGCCCACGGTGGGCTTCTATGCGAAGTTCGCCGTGCTCGAAGCGGTGCTGCGCAATGGGCACGTCGCATTGACCATTGCAGCGGTGCTGTTCTCGCTGATCGGGGCGTTCTACTACTTGCGGATCGTCCGGTTGATGTATTTCGAGGATCCGGTGGATACGGCTCCCCTCGTCGCCTATCCCGGCGCCCGGGTGCTGTTGTCGCTGAACGGCATCGCCGCACTCGTGATCGGCATCATCCCCGGCTGGCTCATGGCGCTGTGCCAGCGCGCCATCGAGTCGTCGCTCTGATCCGGTCGGCGTCGGCATGGCCGAGCGGGACCTGACCGAGACGACACTGACGTCGGACCTCCGCTATCGCGGACGGATGCTCCAGGTACGTGAAGATCGAGTTCGACTGCCCGATGGCGGCGAATCCGGTCGCGAGTACGTCGTGCATCCGGGCGCTGCCGTGATCCTGCCGTTGTTCGACGACGGTACCGTGTTGCTGGAACGCCAGTTCCGCTACCCGGTGCGGATGCATTGCCTGGAACTGCCGGCCGGCAAGCTCGATGCCGGCGAAGCGCCGCTGACCACCGCGAAGCGCGAACTGCTGGAAGAGACCGGATACGAGGCGTCGGACTGGCAGCGGTTGTGCACGCTGCATCCCTGCATCGGATACTCCGACGAAGCGATCGAATTGTTCGTCGCGCGAGGACTGGTGCGGCGTGGCGATCAGCAACTCGACGCCGAGGAGTTTCTCGAAACGCTGATCGTGCCGTTGACCGATGCGCTGGCCTGGGTGCGGGACGGCCGCATCACCGACGTGAAAACGATCATCGGCCTGTTCTGGGCCGAGCGGCTGCCACTGCGCTGATCGCGAACGAAGCCCGGATCCGGCGACCCGGGTCTCGCGGTTTCAGGATGCTTCGGAGCTGCGCCGGACCAATGTCTGCGCGGCACCGGCTTCGGGCTGGATCAGCGCGCGGGGATGCTGGAACAGATATCCCTGGCCGTACTGGACGCCCATTTCCCGCAGCAGCGACAGCACTTCCGGCGTCTCGACCCACTTGGCGACCACCTGCTTCGACAGGCCCTGCCCGACGTCGCACAGCGCCTTCACGAAAATGCGGTTGCCTTCGTCGCGTGTCAGGTCGCGCACGAAACTGCCGTCGATCTTGATGTAGTCGACGTCGAACTGGCGCAGGTAATAGAACGAGCTGAAGCCGGAACCGAAATCGTCGAGCGCGAACCGGCAGCCGAACTGCTTCAGTTCCTTGACGAATCCCTTGGTGATGCTGACCTCCGCCATCGCGGCGGCTTCCGAGATCTCGAACACCAGCTGCCGGCGCACGTGGGGTGCGCTGCCCAGTAGCGTGTAGAAACGCTTGGTCCAGTTGGGGTCCGAGATGCTGACCCGCGACAGGTTCACGAAATAGCGGGCATGGGCCTCACGCCGCTCCGGCGCCTTCAGGTAATCGAGCAGCTTGGCGGTCACGCGCAGGTCGATGTCCTGCACCATGCCGAGGGATTCCGCGGCTTCGATGAATTGACCGGGTGCGACGATACGGCCGTCCTCGCCCTCGATGCGGACCAGCACCTCGTGGTGCATCACGGTCTGGTCGTCCAGACGGACCACCGGCTGGGAGAACAGCAGCAGCCGGTCTCGTCCAGCACCTCGCGCAAAGCTGTTTGCGCCCACAGCACCCGCTTGTGGGTCGACTTGAGCGCTTCGCCGCCATCCTGACCGTAGGCGACCACCCGGTTGCGGCCCGAATCCTTGGCCTGATAGAGCGCGATGTCGGCGGCGGCGAGCAGGCCTGCGGCGTCGTTGCCATGGAACGGGTACAGCGCAACGCCTGCGGACGCCGTCAGCTTGACGACACGCGCATCGATTCCCACCGGCATCGGACGCTGGCGCAATTGCGACAGCAGCGTCTCGGCGACCTGGACCGCTTGCGGCCGCAGGGACCCGGCGAGGTGGATCGCGAACTCGTCACCACCAAGGCGGTAGACCTGGCCGCCACCGAGACTCTGCAGAATGTCGCGCATCGCACCGCCGACGGCCAGCAGCAACTGGTCGCCATGGCGATGCCCGACGTTGTCGTTCACGTACTTGAAGTGATCGAGATCGAGGAAGATGACCGCCCCTTTCTCGTTGCTCTCGATCGCGCGCTCGACGGCCTTCTGCAGGCTCACGCGGTTCGGCAAACCGGTCAACGCGTCGTGGGTCGCGAGATATTCGATCTGCAGGGCGGCGCGCTGCTGCTCGGTGATGTCGCGTGCGGTGCCGCGGATGCCCATCATGCCGCCGTTTTCGTCATAGGCGACTTTGGCGTTTATGCCGACCCAGCGCTCCTGGCCGTCGACGGCCAGCAGTCGCGTGATGTAGTTCTTCACCTCGCCTTGCCGTCGCAGTTGCGACAGGAACCGGCGGTTCGATACGTGGGAAGGCTTGGCTTCGAAATCGAAGAAACAGCGGCCGATCAGATCCTGGGGTTTGGTGCCGAAGATCTCGAAAGACGCGTTGTTCAGAAACGTGAAGCGACCCTGCGAGTCGGTGGTCCAGATCAGGTCGTGGGACGTCTCGACCATGTCGCGGTAGCGGCTTTCGCTTTCCAGCAGCAACTGGATGATGCGCCGCTTCTCCTGCAGCGCCTTGCGCGCGTGTTCCAGTTCGTCGTTGTATTTGTCGAGCGTGCTGCCGAGCGTCGAAGCGGCGAGACCGTCGACGATTTCCTTGGCGTAGCGGCGGTGACCGCCATCGGTGCGGCGCGCGACCAGAACACCCTGGGCATCCCATCGCCGCAGTTTCTGCACCGGGACGCCGAGTTTCTCGGACACCTCCTGAATGCTGTATTCGACACTCTCGCGCGACATGATCACCCGTCTTCCGATTCAACTCCGGGGCCGGGCACATCGAACGGATTCGACGTGCCCCGCGTCCGATTCATCAATGCACGCTTTCGCCGATTCCGATCTCGTTCTGGCGGGACACGAGTCGGTGCATCAGTTTGAGGTCGCGCGGCTTGAGCTGCAGTGCAGTGTCGACCCAAATGCACACCACGTCCATCAGCTCCTGGAAATCGAGGCCGCTGACTCGGCGCCGGGTCCGGGCGATGCCGGTCAACCCGTTGCGGCTGCGCTGGTTGCGCCGGATCAGGGCTTCAACCTCGGTTTCCCCGGTTCCGTCCTCGACCACGGCATCCACGATTCCGAGGTGGAGCATATCATCCGCTGTCAGAATTTTTCCACTGGAAATGAGGTTTTCCGCTTGCCGTCTTCCCACTCGCCGTTCCAGGAAGGAGTAAGCGCCCATTCCGGGAAACAGGTTGAACAGAATTTCCGGGAAGCCGAACCGACTCGACCGTTCGGCGATGATCAGATCGGACGACAACGCCGCCTCGAAACCACCGCCGAGACACTCCCCTTGGACCAGGGAAATCGTCTGAATCGGTAACCCATGGCCGATGTAGTTGCGGTACAGCACGTCCACGCAAGCCCGCCCGTAGCGGGTGAGTCCTTCCCGGTCTCCGGCTTCGATCAACTGCATGAACAGCGACAGATCGCCGCCGAGATTGAACACCCCCGGCGTTGCGGACGCGAGCACCGCGTACTCCACCGGACGCTCTTCCCCGCGGAAGTCGACCCGGGCATCGGTTTCGGCGACCAGTCGGCAATAGGTGCCCAGGTCTCGCAGCAGTTCCGGATTGAAGCTGGGGCGGGGTTGGGGATCCAGTCGCAGCCAGATCGCCCGGGTGTCACTGTTGTACGTGGCCGACAACTGTTCGGAGCAGAAGAAATCGATGTTGGGGCCGGTGTCGAACGCGGCGGGGTTGCGGGTAGCCTTGAGCAGGGCGCTCGGGACGTGCATATCCATGTCAGGTCTCCTGAAAAAGAGAGGATTTGATCGAATTTGCGTTGCACGGGTCCTCGGCGGACCTCTGGTAAAGCTTTATGTAACCCACTGTACGGGAGACATTTTTTTTCACCTAATCTCATGATTTAGTAGATTTTGGGGCTTCTGAACATGAACAATTCGCGATAAATTCGTGTTTCGGCACCGAAATTGCGCCAACGGACCGCGATTTCGTGAAAGCATCGGGTGAAGGGGCGTTGCCAGGTTTTGCGGCCGCCGACGGGGTCTGGACGGGAGGCGTGCGGCATGAAGACGCTGTTGCGATGGTGGTTGAGATGGGCGCTGCGCGTCCGGGTGCTCGGTGATCCGGCGCCGCTGCAGGATCGCCGTGTCCTCATCGTCGCGAACCACGCATCGCGCTGGGACAGTCTGCTGCTGGCCCTCTGTCTGCCGGTGCAACCGCTGGTGGTGTTTCCCAGGGAAGACAAGCGCGGCCCGCTGATGCGACTCGCGTGCCGCTTCATCGATCACCAGATGTGGGACATGAACCATCCGCTGACCGCCAAGAAGGTGCTGCGGGTGGTCGAACAGGGGCGACCGGTCGTGCTGTTCCCCGAAGGCCGGGTCGTGCGGGCCGGCAACGTCATGAAGGTGTATGAAGTCCCGGCGCTGATCGCGATGAAGAGCGGGGCGACGGTCGTTCCGGTCCATGTCGAGATTCGCGGCGGCAGATTCGGCGCGCGGGCCGGATTGGGTCCTGTCTGCCTGCGCATCCAGCCGGCCGCACGGATCGACGCACCGGAAGGATCCGGTGCCCGTGACCGTCGGGCCCACGGCGCCCTGGAACTGTCGAAGATCCTGCAGACAGCGGTGTTTCACGGCCAGCCGGCGCAGGGGCTGTTCGATAGTTTCCTCGATGCCTGCGAGCGTGAAGGCCGCGACACGGCGATCCTCGAAGACATGCAGGAGGAGCCCAAGACCTACGGCGACCTGCTGAAGGCGAGCCTCGCGATCGGCCGATGGGTCCGCCGCCATACCGAAGCGGGCGAAACCGTGGGCGTGCTGATGCCCAATGTGTTCGTGTCGGTGGGCGTGCTGCTGGCGTTGCAGTGAACCGGCCGGGTTGCGGCGATGCTGAATTACACCAGCGGTGCCCGTGGCATCGAAAGCGCGCGCGTCGCCGTCGCGTTGCGCACCGTGATCACATCGCGGCGATTCGTCGAGCAGGCGTCACTGGAGCCGCTGCTCGCCGTGCTCGACGGCGTGCGGGTCCTCTACGTGGAAGACATCCGCGCCGAGTTCGGCGTCCTCGACAAGCTGTGGCTGGTCGGCTGGGCGCTGCGCTTTCCGCACCGCGTCCGGGATCCGGTGACTCCCCACGCGCCGGCGGCGATCCTGTTCACGTCGGGTTCCGAGAGCAAACCGAAGGGCGTCGCACTGTCCCATGCGGGCATCCAGGCCAACATCCGGCAGATCCGGACCGTGATGGAGTTCACGCCGGCGGACAAGGTGCTCAATGCATTACCCATCTACCACGCATACAGCTTCATGGCCGGCGTCTGGCTGTGCCTGCTGACCGGCACGCGGCTGTTCCTGTACATCTCGCCGCTGCGCTATCGCGCGATCCCGGAGATCGCTTACCGGCGTGACGCGACCTACCTGTTCGGAACCAGCACATTCCTCGGCTTCTACGCGCGTCACGCCCATCCCGGTGATTTCGATTCTCTGCGCTACGTGATCTCCGGCGGTGAAAAGCTCGGTGAAGACGTGAACCGACTGTGGCTCGAGAAGTTCGGCCGACGCATCTACGAGGGCTATGGCGCGACCGAGTGCACGGTCATTTCACTGGCGACGCCACTGTCGTACCGCGCCGGCTCCGTCGGGCGCCTGCTGCCCGGCACCGAAGCGCGCATCGAACCGGTGGAGGGCATCGATCGCGGCGGCGTGCTGCATGTACGGGGTCCGAGCGTCATGCTCGGCTATCTGCACTACGATCAACCGGGCATGGTGCAGCCGGTCGCGTCCGCGTTCGGCGAGGGTTGGCACCGGACCGGTGATGTCGTCGAGATCGACGACGAGGGTTTCCTGCACATTGCCGGGCGCGTGAAGCGGTTTGCGAAGATCGCGGGCGAGATGGTGTCGCTCGATCAGGTCGAGCGGGTCGCCGCCGCCGCATCGCCGTCCCATCAGCACGCGGCGGTGCTCAAGCTCGAAGCCGCCGGCGGCGAAACCACGGTGCTGTTCACGACCGACGAAAGTCTGACCCGTCCGCGCCTGCAGAAAGCCGCCCGGGCCATGGGCGCCCAGGATCTGGCCGTGGCGCGCAATGTGGTCCGCCTGGACGAGAGTCCGCTGCTCGGCAACGGCAAGACCGACTACGTGCGGTTGATGGACATCGTCACCGATTCGGCGCTGTGGGTGACCCGCGGCGCCGAATGATCTTCGGCGGTCAACTGCCCGGTGCGCGGTACGTCACACGATAGACGCGGCCGCCGTAGTCGTCGCTGATCAACAGGCTGCCGTCGCGCAGTACCAGCAAGTCGACCGGACGCCCCAGCGTTTTCTCCCCGTCCAGGAATCCGGTGGCGAACGGTTCGTACTGTTCGGCCTTGCCGTCCTTGACCGTCACCATCATGACCCGGTAGCCGCTCTTCTTCGAGCGGTTCCACGAGCCGTGCTGGGCGATGAACATCCGGTTGCGGTACTCCGGCGGGAACATCGTGCCGGTGTAGAAGCGCAGGCCGTTCGGGGCCACGTGCCCGCCCTGCTTCAGCGCCGGTGGGGTGAATTCCGAGCAGGCGCGGCGCCGGCCGAACTCCGGGTCGGGCGTGTCGCCCTGATGGCAGTACGGAAAGCCGAAGTGCATGCCGGCCTTCGGCGCCCGGTTCAGTTCGCACGACGGCATGTCGTCCCCCATGCTGTCGCGACCGTGTTCGTTGAACCACAGTTCGCCGGTGTCCGGATGCCAATCGAATCCGACCGTGTTGCGGATGCCGCGCGCGAACACTTCGTAGTCGCCGCCATCGGGATGGATGCGCGCCAGCAGCGCGTGCCGTTCGCTGGGTTCGCAGACATTGCACGGCGCGCCGACCGGCACGTAGAGCCAGCCATCGGGACCGAACGCGATGAACTTCCACCCGTGGTGTGCTTCGGTCGGAAACCGATCGGTCACGACCGCCGGCTGGGGCGGTGCCGTGAGTCGCGATTCGATGCCATCGAAGCGCAGGATCCGGCTGATCTCGGCCACGTACAGCGCGCCGTCGCGGAAGGCCACGCCGTTGGGGTTGTCGAGGCCGTCGGCGATCACGATAGGTTCGCCGCGACGGCCATCGGGGGTCGGCTTCAACGCATAGACCCGGCCCGATCGCGTGCCGACGAACACCGTGCCGTTCGTGCCGAGTGCAAGGGAGCGGGCCTGCGGCACCGCGGCGAACGTGTCGATCGAAAAGCCCGGCGGCAGCCGGATCCGTTCGAGCGGCACCTGGGCGGAGGCGACGAACGAACCGCACAGCAACAGGACTGCGAGCAGGAATCTCATGGGGCCGCCTCCGATACGCACGTTCCCAGCAGACTGGTCGGGCAGCCGGGAGTTCCGGCGCAAGCCTTGAAATCGCCGGCGCCGACCCCCAGATCCCGCGCGAACCATCGACAACCCGGAGTACAGGCATGACCACCGATACGCGCGAAACCTTGGGATTCCAGGCCGAGGTCAAGCAACTGCTCGACCTGATGATCCACTCGTTGTACAGCAACAAGGAGATCTTCCTGCGGGAGCTGGTATCGAACGCTTCCGATGCCGCCGACAAGCTGCGCTTCGAAGCGCTGTCGGATCCGTCGCTGTACGGCGACGACGGCGAACTGAAGATTCGCATCGGTTACGACAAGAAGGCCCGAACGATCACCATCGCGGACAATGGCATCGGCATGTCGCGCGACGAGGTGATCCGCAACATCGGCACGATCGCGAAATCGGGCACGCGCGAGTTCTTCCAGTCGCTGACCGGTGATCAGGCCAAGGACGCGAATCTGATCGGTCAGTTCGGCGTCGGGTTATATTCTGCGTTCATCGTCGCCGACCGCGTGACGTTGACCACACGACGCGCCGGCGCACCGGCGGACGCCGGCGTCCGGTGGGAGTCGTCCGGCGACGGCGAGTACACGCTGGAAGCGGTCGACAAGGTCGATCGCGGCACCGAAGTCACGCTGCATCTGCGTGAAGGCGAAGACGACTTCCTCGCGGGCTGGAAGCTGCGCGAGATCCTGCGTCGCTATTCCGATCACATCACGTTGCCGATCCTGATGCGCAAGGAGGAGTGGGACGGCGACAAGGGCGAGCAGGTGTTGAAGGACGAAGACGAACAGATCAACGAGGCGTCCGCGCTGTGGGCGCGACCGAAATCCGAGATCACGCCGGAGCAGTACGAGGCGTTCTACAAGCACGTCGCGCATGATTTCGAGGCGCCACTGGCGTGGACCCATGCGAAGGTCGAAGGGCGGCAGGAGTACACGCAACTGCTCTACGTGCCGGCCCACGCGCCGTTCGACCTGTGGGATCGCGATCATCGTCGTGGCGTCAAGCTGTACGTGCGGCGCGTGTTCATCATGGACGACGCCGAGCAGTTGCTGCCGGCCTATCTGCGGTTCGTGCGCGGCGTCATCGATTCCAGCGATCTGCCGCTCAACGTATCGCGCGAGATCCTGCAGCAGTCGAAGGACGTCGAGGCGATCCGCAGCGGTTCGGTCAAGAAGGTGCTCGGTCTGCTGGACGATCTCGCGACCCAGGAAGCCGACAAGTACAAAACGTTCTGGAAAGAGTTCGGCCGCGTGATCAAGGAAGGCATCGGCGAAGATTTCGCGAACCGCGAACGCATCGCCAAGCTACTGCGATTTGCCAGCACCCAGGCGGACACCGAAGAGCAGAGCGTCGGACTGGCCGACTACGTGGCGCGGATGAAGGAAGGCCAGGACAAGATCTACTACGTGACCGCCGACACGTTCGCAGCGGCGAAAAACTCTCCCCATCTGGAGGTGTTCCGCAAGAAGGGCATCGAGGTGCTGCTGCTGTCGGACCGCGTCGACGAATGGGTCGTCTCCAACCTGACCGAGTTCGACGGCAAGCCACTGGCCTCCGTTGCGAAGGGCGATCTCGATCTGGGCAAGCTCGAGGACGAACAGGAGAAGGAAGCGCAGAAGCAGGAGGCCGAATCGTTGAAGCCGCTGACCGAGCGCATCGCGAAGGCCCTGGGCGATCAGGTGAAGGAAGTGCGCGTGACCCATCGCCTGACCGATTCGCCGGCCTGCCTCGTGGCGGACGCCCACGGCATGGGCATGAATCTCGAACGGCTGTTGAAGGCGGCGGGGCAGAAAGTGCCGACGTCGAAGCCGATTCTGGAGATCAACCCGAAGCATCCGCTGGTGGAGCGTCTCGGTACCGAGGCGGATTCGCCACGGTTCGGCGACTGGAGCCACATCCTGTTCGAGCAGGCCCTGCTCGCGGAAGGCGGGCAGCTGGAAGATCCTGCGTCGTTCGTCAAACGACTGAACGGCCTGATGCTCGACATGGCCGGTCATTGAAGTGAAGCGGTGCATTATCAGAAGTGAAAACGCCACCCGTCGGGTGGCGTTTTCACTTGTCGCTGCCTGGGGATCCTAGGCCATACGGGCGCGCCGCCGGACCTTCAGGCCGATGCCGGCCAGGCCGATGCCCAGTAGGCCCCACGTGGCAGGTTCCGGGACGGGCGCCAGATTGACGGAGAACACGAGGTTGGCGTAGGTGTTCCGGTCCGGGAACAGATCCTCGAAGCCCACGGTCGCGACGTTGCCGTCGATGGTCACGTCGGCGTAGGCCAAGCCCCCGGGGTTGAGCGATGTGGCCGAGCCCGAGAACAACTGGCTGTCGATGACCAACGGAGTCTCCACCAGATTGGTCAGGCGGAAGATGATCTCGGTGCCGGCCGTGTAGGTCAGCGTGAACGTGTCACCGATGTGGTTGATCGGATAGCTCGTGTCGTTGAACACGATCGGATCCGCGTAGTACTCGCTGCCGGGTTCGGAGGTCACGAAGATGGGAGCGGTCACCGGACCGGTGGAGCTGGCAATCTCGAGGATGTGGTTGAACATCCCCTCGTTGCCCAGCAGGGTCAGGGTCAGGGTGCCGCTTTCGGAGAAGATCAGCGGATCGCCCGGTGCCGCGTGGGTGACGGTCGATCCGAATGCCGCTGCAGCCGCCAGCAGCGGTACAGCCCAGGAATGCTTCATAGGTCTCACCTCGTTTTGTGGGGAACAGGGACGGACCGCGTGGGCGGTCGCAATTTTCGTGCATGTCATACGGATCAATGGGTTGGTCTCTGTATGGGCATTCGGCCGCGTGCGATGTAAGCGCAATCGACATTGTCATTTCCGGTATTTCTTGCGAACTGTGGCGATGTTGCTGACGCACAACGGCCGGGTTCGCTACGCTGCAAGGACGCGTTCCGTGCGGAACGACGGGAGATCGGGAGAGGGGATGAACGGGAGACGCTGGCTGTTCGGATGGCTGCTGGCCGCCATGATGATGTCGTCGGCCTGGGCGCAGATGCCGTACCGGGATCCGGCCGACCGGTTCGTGCTGAACGTGCCCAAGCCCTGGACCATCGCCAATGCCGACGCCCGTGCGGTGGTGCTGGTGAACGGCAACGCATCGCTGACGGCAACCTGGGCCGAC
>JAHCKV010000640.1 GCA_026125595.1 Burkholderiales bacterium
AAGGGATCGGGCGCTTGCGTCCAAGCGCGTGGTCGTCCCGCTTCGGCGTATCCAGCAACTGCGCTGCCGGAATCTGCTGCATCCTGCGCGGGCTTCCTCGCCGTCGAACCCGAGCCCCGGTCGCGCACGTGATACTTGTCCGGTATTTCCCTAGACTGCCGGCTGATAACCCTCGCGTTCCGGAACGCCGATCGGCCACGGAAGCGCCGATCGAGCATCACGCCCAACCGACCCGCCGATTCCCGATGAATCTCCGCCTTCTCGTCACGCTGCCCGCGCTGCTGTCGATCTTGTGGTCTCCGTGGCCGGCCCTCGCCGATGCGACCTGCGTGGCGCCCGGTCAATGGATACAACCGGGGCCGGACGGCTGGGCGCGCTCGGATGGCCGTGTCGTCATCGATGCCGCCGGCGCTGCGCGCGTCGTGCTGCTCGGCGAGAACCACGCCGATGCCGATCATCATCGTTGGCAACTGCACATGTTGGCGGCGCTGCACGCGCGCCATCCGGACCTGACGCTCGCGCTCGAGATGTTTCCGCGCGCCGTGCAGCCGGTGCTGGACCGTTGGGTCCGAGGCGAACTCGACGAGCGCGAGTTCCTCACCGCCTCACGCTGGAGCGAGGTGTGGACCTACGACGCACAGTTCTATCTGCCGCTGTTCCACTTCGCCCGCATGCATCGCATCCCGATGATCGGCGTCAACGTCGATCGAGCGCTGGTCCGCGAAATCCGTGCGCGCGGCTTCGACGCGATCGCGGAATCGTCGCGCGAAGGCATCGGGAAGCCGATGGCGGCACCGGCGGCCTATCGCGATTTTCTGTTCGGCAGTTTCCGCCACCACGGCGCCGGTGACGGCGCCGCTTCATCCAGCACGAACAGCGTCGAGTTCCAGCACTTCGTGGAAGCCCAGTTGACATGGGATCGCGCCATGGCGGAAGGCATCGCCGCGGTGCTGCGCGACCGCCCCGGAACGCGGGTCGTCGGGCTGTTGGGTGCCGGCCACGTGCTGCGCGGCTGGGGCGTCCCGGCGCAGCTGCGGGCGCTCGGCGTCACCGATGTGCAATCGCTGCTGGCCTGGGACAGCAGCGAAGACTGCGCGGATCTTCCGCAGGACTACGCATCGGCGCTGTTCGGTGTCATGACACCGCAGGAGCCTGCGACGGACCGACCTCGCCTCGGTCTGCTGCTCGATCCGGGCGACGGCGGTGTCATGGTCAAGGCCGTCGAGCCCGGCAGCATCGCCGCGGCCGCCGGCATCCGGGTCGGCGATCTGCTGACCGAAGTGGCGGGCCGCGCGTCGCGCAAGCCCGCCGACATCGCCGCCGCGGTACAACGACAGGCGCCGGGCACATGGCTGCCGTTGACGCTGCGCCGCGGCAGCGACACGCTCGCCGTCATCGCCAGGTTTCCGCCGGAGTCCACCCCATGAATCGCTGCATCGCCATCGTCGCGACGCTGCTGGCCGGCATCGCGATCGCATGTCCGGCCGTCGCAGCCAGCGTCGACTACGACTTCGACGTGACGCTGAATCCCGCCACCCGCCTGCTCACTGCATCGGGCACGGTGACCTTGCCGGCCGGAGAAGCCACCGCCCTCGCGTTGTCGGACCGGTTCGATCAGGCGTCGGCCTTCATCGGCGATCAGCGCCTGGCGCAAGCACCGATCCGCTATCGACTGCGTGGCTGGCGCGTGCCCGCGTCGACGGAACCACGTGTCGTCACGGTGTATTGGCAAGGCACACTGGAGCCGCTGGAATCCGGACAGGATCACCGCGCGACGCTCGACGCGTCGAAGCCGGTGAGCGATCCGCGTGGCAGCTTCCTGCCCGCGCGCAGCGTCTGGTATCCGCAGCCCTCGGGCTCCGGTCTCGCGACCCATCACGTCACGCTCCGATTGCCCCCGGGGCAGCGCGGCCTGGTTGCCGGCGAACTGATGGAGGAACGCGACGACGTGTCCGGTTACCGGGCGCGCTACAGCTTCGACGAGCCCGGTGAAGGGATCGATCTGATCGCCGGCCCCTATCGCGTCGACGAGCGCATCTTCACCGCCGCGAATGGACGGCCGCTGCGGCTGCGCACGTGGTTTTTCGACGGCATGGACGATCTCGCCGACGGCTATCTGGATGCCGTGCAGGACTACATCGC
>JAHCKV010000641.1 GCA_026125595.1 Burkholderiales bacterium
GTCTGCCGCGGGAACGCGCTAGATGCCGTACTTCGCATACAAGGGACGCAACAGCACCGGTGATGCGGTGGCAGGCGTGCTGGAAGGCATCGACAGCGGCGCGATCGCGACGCAGTTGTTCGCCGCCGGCATCACGCCGGTGGAAATCGCACCCGGCGCAGCACCGTCGCGCGGCGGCGAAGCGCTGCGCTCGTTGCGTCGGCCGAAGGTCGGCACCGAAGAGCTGATGCTGTTCAGCCGCCAGATGCACGCGTTGCTGAAGGCCGGCGTGCCGATCATGCGCGCGCTCGGCGGTCTGCACGATTCGACAACGAATCCGACGCTGAAGGAAACGATCCAGGGCGTACGCGAAAGTCTCGACAGCGGCCGTGATCTGTCGACGTCGTTCTCGCGCCAGAAGCACGTGTTCTCGCCGTTCTACGTGGCGATGATCTACGTCGGCGAGACGACCGGTCGCCTCGAGGAGATTTTCCTGCGGCTCTATCACCACCTGGAGTTCCAGGCATTCATGCGCACGCAGGTCAAGGCGGCGCTGCGCTATCCGACGTTCGTCATCATCGCGATGGGGATTGCGATCACCATCATCAACCTGATCGTCATTCCGGAATTCGCGAAGGTCTACCGCGGTTTCGGCGCGGAGTTGCCGCAGGTCACGCGCTGGCTGATCGGGTTCTCGGATTTCATGGTGGCCTGGTGGCCCTGGATGCTGGTGATGCTGGTGGCCGCCATCTTCGGCTTCCGCGCGTTCACGCGCACCGCGGAAGGACGCTTGTGGTGGGACCGGTTCCGGCTGCGCATTCCCATCGCCGGCAAGATCGTGATGAAGGCGACGATCGCGCGATTCGCCCGCAGCTTCGCGCTTGCCGTTCGCAGCGGCGTGCCGATCGTGCAGGGGTTGACGCTGACGGCGCAGACTGTCGACAACGCGTATGTTTCGGGCCAGATCGAGCGCATGCGCGAAGGCGTCGAACGGGGCGAGAGCGTGTTGCGGACCGCGGTCAATGCGGGTGTGTTCACGCCGGTCGCGTTGCAGATGGTCGCGGTCGGCGAAGAATCGGGGGCGCTGGACGACATGATGGACGAGGTCGCCGATCTCTATCAGCGCGAGGTCGAGTACGAGTTGAAGACGCTGTCGTCGCAGATCGAGCCGATCCTGATCGTCTGTCTCGGCGTGCTCGTGCTGATCCTGGCGCTCGGTGTGTTCCTGCCGATCTGGGACCTCGGCTCGGCGGCGTTCAAGCGCAACGGCTAGCCGGCCCGTGGGCGGACGGATCCGCTTCGACGTCGTGGTGTCGCTGGTGATCCTGGCGACGCTGATGGCCGTGCTGCTGGAGCGGCTGCTGTACTACGAGGAGTATGCGGAGAAGACCGTGGTGGACATGACGGTGACGCAGATGAAGGTCGGGCTGCAGTGGCGCAAGGCCGAGATCATGCTCGGCACGGCACTCGGCCAGCCGATGGCGGGCCTGCCGGACAACCCCATCGAATGGTTGCCGTTCCGGCCGGCGGAGTATCGCGGCGAGTTCGCCGGCGATGCGCCGGCCACCGAAGGCGACGGCATCTGGTACTTCGACACCGTGCAGCGCGATCTGGTCTACCGCCCGCGACTGTCGCGACATTTCGATGCGGCGCCGGCAGCATCGGCGCAGGTGCGGGTCCGCGCGGTCCGGAATCTCGCGCCGAAAGACGCCGCACCGCCGCTGCCGAGTTGGGAAGGCGTGTCGCTGGTCCGCGTCGGGCAGGATCAATGGTTTCGCGGGGACGGATTGTGAATGGGGGCCATGCTTCCGGCTTCAGCTTTGAACCGGTGCGGCCGATAACTGCTGCCATGCATTGGGGAAATGCCGGAGACAACCCACTGCGTGTCATGAAGTTGACGGGACCGGATGCTCGGGTCCGATGGGGTCGTTGCCGTCTCGTCAGGGAGTGCCGCTCCCTGTCGTCGCCGACGCCTCACCGTCGAACCCGAGCGCCACGGTCGCGCACCTGATACCGGTTCGGCATTTCCCCGAGCTTTTTTGCCCAAGAGGCGCGAGCACAATGGAAAAACGGAACACAGGCTTCACGCTCATCGAGCTGGTGGTGACGCTGACGATCATCGCGATCCTCGCAGCCGTCGCGTTGCCGCGCTACATCAACC
>JAHCKV010000642.1 GCA_026125595.1 Burkholderiales bacterium
GCGGTTCACTTATCCGCAGCAGGAAGCCGACCTCAACAGCATGGACCAGCAAGAGCGGAAGACCGAAGAGCGGTTGCGCAACGCGGCTTCGGCGCGGCCGAGGAACCTGGCGTACTGGTACTGCGGCAGCCCCGCGATCCGCCCCGTGAGCGCGTTAGACGACGGCGTGCAGACTCGCTTGAAGTTTGGCGGTCGCTCCGAACAGCCGGCGATCTTCGTGAAGAACGACGATCAGAGCGAATCGTTGATCAACTTCAACATCGAGCAGGACGAGGTCGTCATCCACCGGGTGGCCAGACAGTTTGTGGTGCGCCGGGGAAAGCTGGTCGGCTGCATCGTGAACAAGGCCTTCGATGGCGCTGGCCAACGCCTCGATAGCGGCACGGTGGCGCCGGACGTTGAACGCCGAACGCAGGGGGTGAGCCCATGAAGCTGATGGACTGGTTACGCGGGGTGCTGCCCGACATCTTGCGACTGCGGAAAGTGGCCACCACTGACCGCCAAGAACCGGGGCTCGGGAGCGACGCGTCCGAGCAAGCTGCATTGAAGGACCCGCGCGAACAAACATCGAGTGCACCTCCACCGATCGAACCCGCCGAGGATGTAGTCTTGGGTGAACGCGGCATTCCCTCGGTCAACCGCGAGCGATCCATCCACGCGCGCGTGACTCATGCGCTGGCCATCGTCGTGATGGTGGTGCTCGGCGTCGGCTTCCTGAGCTGGTACTACGCGACGACCTTCAGTCGGCGGGCGGACGAGGAGCAACGCGTCAAGGACACGGCTGCGTCCAGAGCGGCCGGCGAAATGAAACTGCCGCCGCTGGCGCCGATCGAGCCGCCCAGGCCACGAGGGGATGCACGGGCAGTCCCTCCGGACTCACTGGCCGCGCACGTGTTGGGGCCGGCGCCCGATCTTCCGCGACGGGCGCCGGGCAGACATGCGCAACACGGGAGCGAGGCGGGCGCTTCACTTCAGCCAGTTGGGTTCACCCAACCCACTGTGCCGGTGGTTCAGCAGCCGTCACCGTCTACACCCGAAGAGGTCGTGACGCTGCGTCGCCTGAGCAGTCCGGTGCTGTATCGCTCCACCGCCGTCGGAAGCCTGCCGCTCGCCGGCGGTGCGACGCCTGCGTTGCCGATGCCGGTTGCGGACGGGCAGTCGGATGGAAACATGCCGATCCGCGCCGGTGCGGGGCCGTCGTCAGGTGGAGGGGGAGGCAGTTCTTCGCTGGGCGGATTGCTCCAGGCCACGCCGACACGCGCGGTTCACGCGCAGGTCCTACCAACGCGACGGCTGCTGCTCCCCAAGGGCGCGTTTATTGACTGCACGCTGGAGACGGCACTCGACTCCCAGCTGCCCGGGATGACCACCTGCATCACGGCCACGGACATCTTCGGCGCCGATGGTCAGGTGGTGCTGCTCGAGCGCGGCAGCAAGCTTGTAGGCGAGACGCGCGGCGAGCTGCGGCTGGGGCAAGGGCGGGTGTTCGTACTGTGGACGGAAGCTCGCACGCCGACCGGGGTGGTCGTCCAATTGGCTTCACCCGGCACCGACGAGCTCGGCCGCTCGGGCTTGTCCGGCTATGTCGACACGCACTTCTGGCAGCGCTTCGGTGCGGCGATCCTGATCTCGGTGATCGACGGGGCCCTTCAGACCGCGGTCGCCTCGCAGCGCAGCGGTTCGGGCGGGTCTGCAGTGGTCTACAACACCCAGGGTGCGCGCGACGTGATGACCGAGGTGCTGCGCAGCACCGTCAACATCCCGCCCACCGTCGTCAAGCATCAGGGCGAGCGCATTCAGGTGTTCGTCGCGCGCGACCTCGATTTCCGCACGGTCTACACGCTTCACTCGCGGGCAGCGCAATGAACACCATACCCGGCACGGCCACGAGCGGCGACGGCGACGTCTCCTCGCTCCAACTGACTTTGAGAGCGCTGCGTCCACTGCTCGAAAGCGCAGACGTGACCGAGATCTGCATCAATCGACCGGGCGAGGCGTTCGTGGAGCGGCGCAGCGGCTGGACGCGCACGGAGCTTCCGTTCGCCGATTTCGACTGGTGCGTGCGGCTGGCGAAGCTCGTCGCCAACGCCACCAAGCAAAGCATCTCGGCACAGCAGCCCATTCTCTCCGGTTGGC
>JAHCKV010000643.1 GCA_026125595.1 Burkholderiales bacterium
AGCCGCACACCGATTCCGATCCGGTGGTGTCGCTGCTGCCGCGCGACCAGTGGCCGGAGGGCTTCAACTCGCAGGAAGATTTCGAGAACGTCATCCGCGAGAAGCTGAAGGACCTGCCCGGCATCAGCCTGATCATGCACCAGCCGATCGCACAGCGCGTCGACGAGATGGTCACCGGTGTCCGCTCGCAGGTGGCGATCAAGATCTTCGGGGACGACCTGGATGAGCTGAAGCGCGTGGCCGACGACATCGGCCGCGTGCTCAATCGCGTGTCGGGTACCCAGGATCTGCGGATCGAGCGGCTGACCGGGCAGCAGTACCTGACGGTCGACATCCGCCGCCGGGTCATGGCGCGCTACGGCCTCAACGTCTCCGACGTGCACGACATCATCGAGACCGCCATCGGCGGCGGCATCGCGACGGAGATCTACGAAGGCGAGCGCCGCTTCCCCGCCGTCGTGCGGTTCCCGCTGGAGTTCCGCGACGATCCGGAGGTGATCGCCGACGCGCTGCTGAAGGGTCCGGCCGGTGCCGTCGTGCCGATGCGCGAGATCGCGACGGTGAGCCTGCAGGACGGCCCGGCGCAGATCAGCCGCGAAGGGGCGAAACGCCGGCTGGTGGTCGGATCCAACGTCGCCGGCCGCGACATCGGCGGCTATGTGGCGGACGCGCAGGCGGCCATTGCCGCGGAGGTCAAGCTGCCCGAGGGCTACTACCTGGAATGGGGCGGCCAGTTCGAGAACATGCAGCGCGCGATGGCGCGGCTGATGATCATCGTGCCGATCACGATCGGTGCGATCTTCTTCCTGCTGTTCGTGCTGTTCGGTTCGGTGCGCTACGCCGGGCTGATCATCACGGTGCTGCCGTTCGCGTCGATCGGCGGCGTGTTCGCGCTGTTCTTCACCGGCGAGTACCTGTCCGTGCCCGCCTCTGTCGGCTTCATCGCGCTGTGGGGCATCGCCGTGTTGAACGGTGTCGTGCTGGTGTCGTACATCCGCGATCTGCGCGAGGAGGGTTATTCCCAGCACGATGCCATCGTGCACGGCTGCGAACAGCGGTTCCGCCCGGTGCTGATGACGGCGACCGTCGCGATGCTGGCGCTGATTCCGTTCCTGTTCGCGACCGGTCCGGGCTCGGAAGTGCAGCGCCCGCTGGCCGTCGTCGTGATCGGCGGATTGATCAGTTCCACGCTGCTCACGCTGGTGGTGGTGCCGACGCTGTACCGCTGGTTCGAAGGCCAGCCCGCCAAAGCCGTGTAATTTGCCCGCGCCCCCATCCCGTCCGATCCGGACGGGATGGCCCGCCCTATACTCGGGGAAAATATCCCAGGACAAGGAGGAGCGGGATGTCATACCGAGTCGCTGTCGCGGCGCTGATCTGGGTCGCGTTCGCATCAAACGCCGCAGCCGCATCACCGTGGGCCGGTGATCTGACACCGCTGCAACCATCCGACTGGAATCGGGACCGGGCCGCCCACCTGCTGGAACGGGCCGGCTTCGGCGGCACCCCCGAAGACGTCGACGCACTGGCCCGGCTGGCGCCCGATGCCGCGGTCCGGCGCCTCGTCTACTTCGAGGGCGCGGCACCCGCCAACCTGCCGCCGTTCGATCCTTCCGGCGTGTTCGACGAAGGCCTCGAACGCTTCCCGCCCAGCCGCCCCGCCACCACCGATCTGGCCAAGGCCACCGGCGAGGCCCTCGGCGTCAAGGTCAAGCCCGAGGGCAACCGGCCCATGCAGCCGGTCGTCAACAAGTTCTTCTACTGGCTGCGCGCGAGCAAGCTCGAAACCGACCGCGTCGCCTACTGGTGGGCCAACCGGATGCTCGTGTCGCCGCGCCCGCTGCAGGAACGCATGGCGCTGTTCTGGCACGGCCACTTCGCGACCAACGAAGAGAAGGTGCGCGACTACCGGAAGATGCTGGTCCAGCTGGATCTGTTCGAGCGCGAGGGACTCGGCAATTTCCGGACGCTGCTGATCGGCGTAGCGCAGGACCCGGCGATGCTCGCTTTCCTGGATGCCGGCGTGAACGTCAAGGGCGCCCCGAACGAGAACTTCGCCCGCGAGATCATGGAGCTGTTCACGATGGGTGTCGGCCACTACACAGAACACGACATCCGGGAAGCCGC
>JAHCKV010000644.1 GCA_026125595.1 Burkholderiales bacterium
CCTTCTCCGTCGACGGTCCACACCGCGCCACCATACGGGCCGGACAGCGTGTCATGTCCACCGTCGGATGCCACCAGGTTCTCGATGAAGCCGAACGCGATGTTGCCGACGTACCCCTTGCCGGTCTTGTCCAGCGCCCACGATGCGCCGCCGTCCGGACCGACGATGCGGTCTTCGCCCAGGCCGCCGCTGATGATGATGCGGTTCTTCGCGAACAGCGTCGGATCCAGATCGATGCGGAATGTGTCGTCGCCTGCCGTACCCGCAATCACCAGGGGCCGCGGGCCGTCCAGGTTGACGCGCTGGACTTCGGCTCCGGCTTGCTGGTTGTCCAGCACGACGATGGCGGCGCGATCGGCCGACAGGGTCACCGTCAGATCCACCGGTGCCGGCATCGCATCGGCCGACAGCAGGATCCGCGGCTCGAGCATCTCGAACACTGCGGCGCGCCGGGACACCCGGCGGGGGACTGACAATGGGGATCGGACGGGGCCTTCGAAGCGGCGGCGGCGCGCCACCCATTTCGGTAAACGCATTGAAAAACTCCCTTCGGACAGCCGCGCTCACTCGAACCCGCCGTGGACCGCCATCTCGATCGCGGTGGAGCCTGCGACCGACGCATGCCATGCACATTCTCGAAGCCTGCCCCGTCCTTTGCAGTGGTCTGAGTGGGGTCTCTGTGTTCTTTTCTTATATGTTCCAGAGCCGATGGATGTCCGCCAACGGTGGCACCCGTCCGCCCCGGTCCATCGACGCGGGTTCGCCGGCATGCTTTCCAGGCCGAGGCACCCGCGCCCCGGAGCGCCGCACGGCCCTTCTGCCCGTTGGAACGAGCCGAAGGCAAGCGACGAAAAATCTACCGGATCGATCGATTTACAGGACGCTATCCTACAAGCGTCGGCCCGATCCGTCTCGCTCACGGCGCAGGATTTTTTGCCCGTTCATGCCGCGCGGAAACCGCAACCGAAGGGATCGGACGTTCGCGCGCCGGTCCTCGGCCTCTCAAGGCTGGCGCAGCGGAAATCGGGCCAGGGTTTCGTAGCGGCTGCCGTCGACCGCCGTCCCGTTGGACCGGACCAGCACCCATTCCCGGACCCGCCAGACCACCGGGTCGATGGCCCCATCGGGCATGTCGTCCCGCCCGTGACGGGTCAGCGTGACGTGGGGCCGGAACGGTCGCCGCTCCGATTCGAAACCGGCGGCCCGCAGCGCAGCTTCCAGCGTCGACTGCAATTCCAGCAATGCCGGCGGCGGCGTCGATGGCATCAGCCAGCCGATGCCGTTGTGACGCCAGACGCCGCGTCGGTCCAGCGCGAGATCGAAACCCGGGCGATCGCCGGCCACTTCCAGGTTCCGCAGTTGCGGCAATACGTCCACCGGAACTTCACCGAGGAAAACCAGTGTGAGATGCAGCGAGGCCGGATGGGACGGACGGCCGCGGGTCGCCGCCTTCAGAACCGTCGCGTGGGGTATGAGCTGGGCGGCTTCCGCCGGCGTCGGCCAGAGGCCGTAGAAGACGCGGGCTGTCTCACCCACGCCGAGACTCAGGTCCGGCCGAACGGCGCCGGATCGAGCGCCGGCAACAGCAGTGCGATCGCTTCCGCCGCAATGCCTTCGCCGCGCCCGGTGAAGCCGAGCCGTTCCGTGGTCTTGGCCTTCACGTTGACCTGCCCGGGCGCAACGCCGAGATCGGCCGCGATGTTCGCCACCATGGCCGGGATATGCGGGGCCATCTTCGGCGCCTGGGCAATGATCGTCATGTCGACATTGCCGACGATGTAGCCCGCCGCCCGCACGCGCTCCATCGCGGCGCGCAGCAGCACGCGACTGTCGGCGCCGGCCCAGGTCGCATCGGTGTCCGGAAAATGGCGCCCGATGTCGCCCAGTGCGGCCGCGCCGAGCAGCGCATCGGTCAGCGCGTGCAGCAGCACGTCGGCGTCCGAGTGGCCGAGCAGACCGCGGTCATACGGTACGGTGACGCCGCCGATGATGAGCGGGCGGCCGGTGACGAGCGCATGGACGTCGAAGCCCTGGCCGATGCGGAACGGGTTCATGGGGCGCGGATGGTAGGCCAGACGCCGCCGTGCACCAAGAGGCCTGGCGCCATCCGCTAC
>JAHCKV010000645.1 GCA_026125595.1 Burkholderiales bacterium
ACCCTTGGCCTTCGCAACGCTGCGAACAACCGGTGCGGCACGGTGCTGCCCGCGGGAGATTTGTCGGTTGTCCTGCGGACACAGTCGACTTAGACTGAAACGGCTCGACGGACGACCCCGATAAAACCTCTCGCGCGGAGAAGATTGCGACATGAGCCGGAACGATCTGCACTATCTCGAACTTCTCGATATCGGCCGTCGCATCCAGTCCGGCGAGCTGTCGTCGGTCGAAGCCACGCAGGCACAGCTGGACCGGATCGCCAAGCTGGACAAGTCGCTGCTGAGCTACGCGACGATGATGGCCCATTCCGCGCTCGACGACGCGCGGCGCGCCGATGCCGAGATCGGACGTGGATTCCAGCGGGGGCCGCTGCACGGTGTGCCGATCGCCGTGAAGGATCTGTGCTGGACCAAGGGCGTGCCCACGGCCGCAGGCATGACGATCCACCGTGATTTCCGTCCCACCGAAGACGGCACCGTGGTGCGCAAGCTGCGCGAAGCCGGTGCCGTCATCCTGGGCAAGCTCCAGCTCACCGAAGGCGCCTACGCCGATCATCACCCCACCATCACGCCACCGGTGAATCCGTGGAACGCGGCGCACTGGTCAGGCGCGTCGTCGAGCGGCTCGGGCGTCGCCACTGCCGCGGGCCTGTGCTACGGCTCCCTCGGGTCCGACACGGGTGGGTCGATCCGTTTCCCGTCGGCAGCCAACGGCTGCACCGGGCTCAAGCCCACGTGGGGCCGGGTCAGTCGCTACGGCGTGTTCGAGCTGGCCGCGACGCTGGACCACATCGGCCCGATGACGCGCAGCGCGGCCGATGCCGGGGCCATGCTCGGCGCCATCGCGGGCGCCGACCCGAACGACCCGACCGCGAGCCAGGAGCCCGTCCCCAACTACCTGGCTGGCATGACGCGCGGGCTGCGCGGATTGCGCATCGGCATCGACCCGCAGTGGAACAGCACCAAGGTCGAAGATTCGGTGACGGCCATGCTGGCCGAAGTCCTGAAGGCCGTGGTCGATCTCGGCGGAGACCTGCGGGAGGTGCGCTTCCCCGACCCCGAAGCCGCGATCGCCGACTGGTTCCCGCTGTGTGGCGTCGAGACCGCGGTGGCGCACGAGGCAACGTACCCGTCGCGCAAGAGCGAGTACGGTCCGGGCCTCGCAGGTCTGATCGATCTGGGGCTTGCCCAGACGGGGCTCGATTACCAGAAGATCATGCTGCGACGTCACGATTTTCGCGGTCGCGTGGATCAGCTGTTCGGCGGCATCGATCTGCTGATCGTGCCCGCCATGGGCATCGCGTCGCCGACGCGGGCGCAGTTGGCGGGCCTCGCCGAAGACGCCGATCTCATCTCCGGTCTGCTGCGCTACACCTGCCCGTTCGACATGACCGGCAGCCCGACCATCACGCTGCCGTCCGGGTTCACGGCACAGGGCACACCGATCGCCTTCCAGTTCGTGGCGCCGCATTTCCGCGAAGATCTCCTGGTCCGCGCGGGTTGGGCCTACCAGCAGGCCACGGACTGGCATCGCAAGCACCCCGATCTCTGAGGGCCGGCGCCATGCGTCGGCGAAAGGGGAGCGCCACCCCCCACCGATCCGCGCTGACGGACCGGTTCGAACTGGCGATGCAGGAAATGGTGTTGTCCAACCGTCCAAACCGGAGCGAACGATGAAACTCAAGAAGAGTCTTCTGGCCCTGTGTGCTGCATCCTTGATTCAAGGCATGGCGATCGCCGCCGACCCGATCAAGATCGGTCTGCTCGAAGATGTGTCCGGCGACCTCGCGGTCTTCGGCAAACCCAAGCTGAACGGTTCGCTGCTGGCGGTGGACGAGATCAACAAGGCCGGCGGCATCATGGGTCGGCCGGTCGAGCTGATTCACCTGGATCCGCAGGGCGACAACGCCCGCTACCAGGAATTTGCCCGTCGCCTGCTCAACAAGGACAAGGTGGACGTGCTGATCGGCGGCATCACGTCCGCGTCGCGCGAGGCAGTGCGTCCGATCGTCAACCGCACCAGCACACCGTACTTCTACACCAACCAGTACGAAGGCGGCGTGTGCGACGCCAGCATGGTCAGCATCGGCGCGGTGCCGGAGC
>JAHCKV010000646.1 GCA_026125595.1 Burkholderiales bacterium
GTGAGTCCGCCGGTGTTCATCGCCACCTGATAGGGGTGGAAGATGTGGTAGCGGTTGCCCTTCGCGCGTACCTGCGCTTCGAACTCTTCGCGGGTCCAGGGCAGGTTGTCGGCGGCACCCATGGTCGTTCCTCCGATGCTCAGATCGCGATGTCCATGCCGTCGAAGGCCACTTCGATGCCGCGCCGGTCCAGTTCCGCGCGTTCCGCCGAGTCTTCGTTCAGGATGGGATTCGTGTTGTTGATGTGGATGAGGATCTTGCGCGAGGCCTTCAGGCCGTCGAGGACATCCATCATGCCGCCCGCGCCCGACTGCGGCAGATGGCCGATCTCGCGTGCCCGTTTCTTCGACACGCCGAGTCGCACCATCTCGTCGTCGGTCCAGAACGTGCCGTCGACCATCACCACATCGGCCGCTTCCAGGTACGGCTTCAGATGCGGTTCGATCTCGCCCAACCCGGGTGCGTAGAACGCGGTGCGGCCGGTCCGAGTGTCGGTGATGCGCATGCCCACGTTGTCGCCTTCGTGCGGATCGTTGCGGTGCGGCGAATACGGTGGTGCCTTGCTCTTCAGCGGCACCGCCGTGAACGAAAGATCGTTGCCGCCGGTGACCGTGAACGCATTGCCGGGCGCCGTCGGCATCGGGTGCCAGTCCACGCCGCAGTAGTGTCCGAGAATGTTGAACAGCGGATTGCCGGTGGTCATGTCTTCGCGGACCATGTCCGTGCAATGGATCTCCAGCGGCTGGCCTTCGCGCAGCATCAGCAGGCCCGTGGTGTGATCGATCTGGCCGTCCATCAGCACGATCGAGCGAATGCCGGTGTCGCGGATGCCGCGGGCGGGTTGCAGCGCACCGAAGCGCTGGATCTGCGCCAGGATGTCGGGCGACGCGTTGAACAATACCCAGTCGACGTCGTCGCCACTGACCGCGATGGACGACTGCGTGCGTGCCTTCGCCCGCAGCGTGCCCTTGCGCAGGCCGTCACAATTGGGACAGTTGCAGTTCCATTGCGGGAAACCGCCGCCGGCGGCAGCGCCCAGAACGCGGATCCTCATGACTCTCCACCCTGTTGTTATGTCCGGTCGATCGGGAAGGATCGGGAGATCGCCCCCGGTTCGTCCGGATTATGGTGCTGCGGCGAAAGCCCGTGCGGGCTTTCGCCGACCTTCCGCTGGATCAGCGGTTGGCGATGTACATCGTCACTTCGAAACCGAAGCGCATTTCCGTGTACTCAGGCTTGCTCCACATATCAACCTCCAAGTGTTAGAGTCATGGACCCCGGCATCGCGGTGAAGCGGGCCGGAGAGTTCACGAGTCGCCGTAATCCGCAGTGCTCGACGAAGTGTTTTCACCCCGTTTCGCGCCCGTCTGCGTTTTACCGTTGCTGCACCGGTGCAGCGTGCCAATGGTCTTGCGATCACCGGGTGTTTGCTGCATCGGCTGGGCTGCTGCGGATCGGAAACCCGAAGCCGCAGTGTCCCGGAACCGAGATTCCGCTCCCACACGAAAATCAGCAATGTGGTCTCATGAAATTCATGAGTTTCGACGTCGACCTTTGACGGCGTCCATCGCACTTCCTACCCTGCGTCCATGACGTCGCTGGCCCTGTCTCCGTCCACGCCGATGCCCGGTGTGTTTTCCGCGTGGTATCGCGAGCGCGCCGCGAAGGCGGCGATCGCCGTGTCGATCGTCGGCCACGTGCTGTTCCTGACGTTCACGCCGGCACTGCGCGACATCGATACCGCCGAACCGCCGGTGCTGACGGTGGAGTTGATCGAGCCACCGAAGAAAGTGGAACCGCCGCCCGAGCCGCCACCGGAACCGCCGAAGCGAGTCGAAACACCGAAGCGCGTGGAGGCCTCGACGCCGCGTCCGGCTCCGACGCCTCAACCGGCACCGAAGCCCGCTCCGGTGCCGGCGCCTGCGCCGACACCGGTTCCTGCGCCGACGCCTGTGCCCACGCCGCCCCCGACGCCGGTGCAGCCGAAGCTCGAAGCGCGCCCCGACGTGTTGCCGGTGCCGATGCCCGAGACCCGGGTGCAGCGGCCAGCGGAACCGCGTCCCGAGGTTCGCCCGGTGGTGCCCCAGGCAGCCCGTCCGG
>JAHCKV010000647.1 GCA_026125595.1 Burkholderiales bacterium
CCATCTAGGCATCGAGTTACGCGACCTGCCGATTCTGATCCTTGCCGAAACTCCAAACCTCCTGGCAGAGGATCACCGACGCATTGCCACCGCGTTCGATGCGGCCGGCGGTGTGGACTTTCTGGTCATCGACACGCTGGCGCAATCGATGCCGGGTGGCAATGAATCGAGCTCTGAAGACATGGGCCGCGTGATCGCGAGATGCCGCGCTCTGCACCACGCCACCGGCGCAATGGTGCTGTTGGTCCACCACGCAGGCAAGGATGCGACGCGAGGCGCGCGCGGCTGGTCAGGTCTTCGCGCGGCCTGCGATCTTGAAATCGAGATCGTCAGAGACGGTGGGGCCCGCGAGGCCATCGTCACGAAGTTGAAGGATGGGGAGGACGGCGCGCGATTCGGGTTCGAGCTGCGCACTGTCATGCTAGACGGAGACGAAACGTCGTGCGTGGCCGTCCCGCGCGAAGGTGCACTGCTTCGGCAACCAGGCCGCGAACGGCCCATGGGGGCACAGGAGATTCGAGTCGTCGATCTGCTGATCGCGATGGGTGGATCAAGCCGCAAGGCCGACCTTGTCGAGGCCGCCGGAAAGGAACCGGCCACATCCGACGACGCGCGCACCCCATCTCGCCGACGCGAAGACGCACGCCGTGCAATCAAGTCCCTCGCCCGTCGAGGCGCGATCACGTGCGACACCGGCGGATTCATCACCAACAGAACGGAGACTATCGCCAATGCGTAATTTTTCGCATGACGCACGGGTACCGCATGGGGTAGCCGTTCGACGTGGCGCGGTAGAAATACCGCACGCCGCACGTGTACCGCATGAGTCACCCACGGGGTACGGATGCAGTACCGCACGCACCGCACCACCCTATTGGGGTGCGGCGCGGTGCGGTATCCGCGCGGTCAAACGGCAGAGATTCGTAATTTCGAAACTCCACCCGGCCACCACAACAAGACCGATTCGCGGTCCGCAATCATCTGCAGATTTCTGCAGATTGCACAGCGAATGTGTGGATTGCGATCTGCAGAAATCCACAGATGACTTTGAGATCGGCGCGCGCGTCTCACTTCGCGCGCGTGCGCGCGGGAGGCAACATGCAAAAAATTGACCCCCGGCCATTCATCGACGAGCACCTTCGCGAGGTTGGATCGATCCTCCAACGGCGGGAAGCAGCCGTAGCCGCGCTTGTCGGTGCCCTGCCGCCGTTCCTCGCTGCGTGGCGCGAATCGCAAGACTTGGCGATGGAAGCCGCCATCGAGGTGGAGGCACTGCGGGACGTGCTCCCCATCTCTGAGGGACCAAAGCTGCGGGCACTGCTTAAGTCGTTTTTATTCCGCTCGTCGTTGGATTTGACGATACGGGACCTCCTCTACCCGCCGACCACAGGGGGATCGCAGCTGTCGCTAGACGAAGCCGCATGGCTTGACGCAGCGAAGCTGCTGCGTGATCTGCGCCGGCTGACGGACGAGCACACTCCCCGGCCATGATGCCGCCGTCCAATCCGGGCACCACGTCACTGGCCTTGTTGGGCGAGCTTCTTCGGTCGCGAGACGCAATCGCCGCCCTGCTTCGCACCGTCCACGCGGAGAACACCCTCCGGGCGCTCTGGGCGAGGCTGGCCGCCGAGCGCGCCGCCATGGAGCAGCACATCATCACCCTGCGTGACCGGCTTTCCTCGTCACGTACGGCAGAGTTCGATCGGCTGCTGGCCGCTGTCCGCACGCCGCCTCGCATCTCGCACCGCACGGCAGGCCTGCTGGGCCTGGTGCGCGTAGGGCAAGCGCTGCCCGATTTCGTCGACGCGGACCCGCGCACAGCGATATCGGCCGACGCGGTGATCGCCGCGCTTCGGGCGATATGCGATTCCGACGGACCCGGCGGGAATCGAACCAACCCAGTCACTCCAGAGGAGAGAACTGCCGATCCGTTGCAGCCCTCCGCGGACGTTACCCCGAGCGTTGCCCTGTTCTGATGGCGGAACGCGAAGTCCTCGCCCTGATCGAGCATCGGCTACGGGCCGCCCAGGCACCCGCGGAACACGTTGCATTGATCGAACAGCTCCGGCGGGAGCGGTCAACATTCACC
>JAHCKV010000648.1 GCA_026125595.1 Burkholderiales bacterium
CTGCCTCGCGGTGCAGGGTGGCTTGGGCTTGGGCTTGAGGTGCCAAGGCGGAGGCTGCGGGTTCGGGTGACGCACCGTGACCTGGGATCAGCGAGAGTCCCGCGGCTTCACGCATCATTTCGCCGGCGATCGGCGGATACGCGGCGGAGTTGAACAACAGGTTGATCGACATGTTGCATTTGTGGGTGCAGAAGCATTTGCTCTCGCGCACGAAGGTTCGGATGTCGCGGGCTTCCACCGCGGCCTCGCTCTTCCCGTCGCGAAGCGGTGCGGCTTCCCGCCGCGCGTCCTTCTCCGGTTCCGCGGCGATTGCCTCGCTTCCGAAGACCGGCAGCGTCGAGACTGGGATTAAGCGTAGGATCCAACCGTGGTTCGGGTGCCGTGACGTGACGTTCGACATCATCGATACCTCTCGAACACGAGGGCCTTGCCCCGTCGGTCGATCAGCAGCACGTCGAACGGATCCTTGCGCCCGCCGTAGACCGGCCCGTCCATGCCGGGCGAGCCGACCGGCATTCCCGGTACCGCGAGACCCACGGCATCGGGTTTCTCGCGCAGCAGGCGGCGGATCTCCCGTGCGGGAACGTGCCCTTCTATCGCGTAATCGCCGATGGAGCCCGTGTGGCACGACCCGAACTCCATCGGGATGCCGAGACGGTGGCGGGCGGACGTGTTGCCGACGTTGTTGGTGCGGGCGGCGATGCCGTCTCGTGCGAGATGGTCGATCCAGTCGCGGCAGCAGCCGCAGGTCGGGCTCTTCCAGACTTCGATCTCGAGCGACGGCGGGTTTGCCCAGGTGCGCGTCGCGGCGACCGCGAGGGCACCGAGCAGGAACGTCCTCCGGGAAATGACGGACGAGTGAGATTGCATGATGGATGCTCCTCCACGATGGCGACGAAGGACGGCGAGGTCCCGCGTCGCCGTCGACATGTCTATGGCGCGCTCTTGATCTCGGTGATCGTGAACTGCCCGTTCAACTTCTCGGCCGTGAACAGGATCTTGTCTCCGACCTTGAGGTTGTCCAGCATCGCCGGATCCTTCAGCTTCCAGGCCATGGTCATCGCGCGCATGTCGAGGTTCTTCACCTCGCCGTGTCGCAGGGTCAGCTTGCCGGCGTCCTTATCGATCTTGCGTACCTCGCCGTCGGTCCATGTCGGCGCCATCGCCTCCATCTTGTCGTGACCGTCCATGGAGTGGTGGTCGTCGCCGGCGGATGCGGGCGGAACGGCCATCACGCTCAGAGCGAGCGTGGCGAGGGTTGAAACGAGCAGTCTCTTCATGGTGCATCTCCTTCGAGGATGATTGAGGGGTACGACGCTGTTGGTTCAGTGATGATCGTGGCCGCCGGGTTTTCTCACCTGCACTTCCACGCCTTCGCCGGATTTCTCGGAACGTCTGACCGGTTCGTCCACCGGTCCGGTCCATTCGTAGGAGACCGTGCCCTTCGGGTGCTCGTACCAGCCGGGATCGCGGTAGTCGTCGCGTGCGAGCCCCTCGCGCACCTTGACGGTCGTGAACATCCCGCCCATCTCGATGGCGCCGAAGGGGCCCTGGCCGGTCATCATCGGCAGGGTGTTGTCGGGAATGGGCATCTGCATCTCGCCCATGTCGGCCATGCCCTTGTCGCCCATGCTCATGTAGTCGGGTACGAGCTTGAGAATCTTCTCGGCCACGCCGCGATGGTCGACGCCGATCATGGTCGGCACGTCGTGACCCATGGGCCCCATGGTGTGGTGCGACTTGTGACAATGAATGGCCCAGTCGCCGGGATAGATCGCGTCGAACTCGTAGGCGCGCATCTGGCCGACCGCCATGTCCACGGTTACTTCTGGCCAACGAGCAGACTTGGGCACCCAGCCCCCGTCCGTGCAGGTAACCTCGAAATCGTAGCCGTGCATGTGGATCGGGTGGTTGGTCATCGTGAGGTTGCCCATGCGTATCCGGACCCGGTCACCCATGCGCACGACGAACGGATCGATGCCCGGGAACGCACGGCTGTTCCAAGTCCAGAGATTGAAGTCGAGCATCGTGGCGATCTTCGGCGTGTAGCTGCCGGGATCGATGTCGTAGGC
>JAHCKV010000649.1 GCA_026125595.1 Burkholderiales bacterium
ACCGGCCTGAACGTCAAGTCGGCGGACGGCCGCATGACCGGTGCTCTGCTGCCGGTCGGCGTGCCCGCGAAGCCCGGCATGGTGATCAAGGCCACGGTGCCGTGCGGCGGCTCGGTGATGCGCGTCAAGATGAGCGATCAGGGTTCGGACGGCATCTACGAGCACGAGAAGATGGAAGTCTATGCATACGGCTTCCGGAATCAGTCCGGCGTCGCGTTCGGGCCGAAGGGCACCAAGTGGGAGAACGCGCTTGCGGTCTCCGACAACGGGGCCAACGACCTGGGCCATCGCCGGATCGCCAACGGTGCCGAGCGACTGTTCATCGTCACGAAGAAGGGCCAGGACGCAGGCTTTCCTGACAAGGAAGGTTTCGGCATGGTCACCAACAAGCGCTACGGCCACAAGAACTGGTACAACTCCAAGATCGACCGGCCCTATCCGCAGCTGTACATCGGTGACGAGCCCTACGTGCCGGCCATCCAGCCCTATAACTTGCCGGCGCATGTGCAGGGTCGTCGCGGGGTGCCGCTGATCGCCGCGAACCCGAACCCGGACGGCTACATCAATCCGGTGCTGGAATGGGATACCAACAACCCGCTCGACGGGATCGCGTGGTCGTCCAAGGCATTCGGAGCCGAGAACACGATCTTCGGCGCGGTCTACGGGATCATCGACAACGGGCCGGAAAGCCTGGTGCCGACCTGGCCCGCGGTCGTGAAGGTCGAGTTCCTCGAGCCCACCGGCGTCAAGTGGTCGATCTTCGCGCACAACATCGAAATGGGCCCGAATGCCTACCAAAAGCCGCAAAACCGCGGTGGACTGGAGCGTACCAACGATGTCGTGTTCTCCAACGACGGCAAGACGATGTACGTCGTTGACTACGGCGAACTGTATGTCGACTTCAACATGCCGTCGCCGTTCTGGGTCACTGCCAAGTCCGGCGTGATCTGGGCGATCACCTACACCGGCGAGTGATGCCGCGTACGTGATGCAGCGCTGAGCAGTGCAGTTCGAAAAGGGCGGCTTCGGCCGCCCTTTTCTATTTTCAAACACCGATTCCCCCGCGCTGTGCAATACGGCACAGTCTCGCCGTGCAGTCCGTGAGCGAAAGGTAAGGGTCGTGCCGATACAGTCCTGCCCGCAGGGATCGCGGCGCGCGTCGGCTCGATCATCGACGGTTCGAGGTCCGCAACGGGGGAGCGATGGACCTGAAGGATGAAGCGGTGAGCCTGATGTCGGCGGCGTTGCGCGACCTGAAGGCGCAGCGTGTCGCCGACGGCATGCGCCGGCTCTGCGGTGGGCTGGAGTCGTTGCGCGCCACTGCCACGCCCGAAGCCTGGACGCATTTCGCGCGCGACGTGTTCCCGACGCTCGAGCATCCGTTGATCCGCCTGATCCATCGCGATCCGATGACCCGCCGCGCGTATGAAAAGCCCCGCGGCTACCCGGGCGATCCGGGTCTCTTCGACTATCTCTACGGGTTGGCGGCGCCCGATCCGGAAACCGATCCGATCGCGGCGGCCGTGTGCTCCTGTGTGTCCAGCAGCAGTGGCGCGCGCAGCATCCGCCATCGCAAGACGGCAATCGCAGAAACGCTCGGCGCGTTGTCCGATGCGCGATTGCGCGTATGGTCGGTCGGCTGCGGTTATCTGCGCGAGCTGGACGATCTCGAACAAGGCACGGGTCTCGAGTACGAGGCGTTCCATGCCCACGATCACGATTCGTTGTCGATCGAATATGTCAGCGCGCGGTTCCCGCAACTGGATCTGCGGCACGCGTCCATCGCCGACGGAATCGGCGGCATCCGACGGCCGACCGGCATCGACTTCGCGTACTCCGTCGGCATCACCGACGGCCTGCCGCAGGAAGACGCGCGCCGACTCGCGCGGTCCATGTTCGATTCGCTGCGACCGGGCGGTACCCTGTTTCTCGCCAACGTCGCGACCGGCTTCTCCGAACGCGGCTATCTCGAAACCTTCATGCAGTGGTTTCCGCACTACCGTGACGAAGCGGCGATGAACGATCTCGCGGCGCTGTTTCCGCACGAGCGCATCGCCGGGCGCAGCGTGG
>JAHCKV010000065.1 GCA_026125595.1 Burkholderiales bacterium
GTCGTGGTTGGCAAGCGACAGCACGCCCCGCGGCCGGTGGTACTTGAAGCTGCGGCCGAGTACGCGCACGCCGTCGGCCCACAGTGCGGTGGACGGCGTGTCACCGGCAAACCCGTTGACCGGCCGGCCTTCGAACGAGAAATCGATGGTGCGCGAACGGTCGATCCATTCGCCGGGCACCGGTGGCAGTCGGAAGCTCATTTGGTGTACGCCACCGGCGCTTCGCCGGGCATCCACGTGCGCAGCACGCGGTCGGTCGCGACATCGCGCTCGGCGTGGAACCACGTGCCGCTGGCGCTGTGGTACCACCATTCGATCTTCACGCCGGGAATGCCGCTGCGATTGAAGACGTAATCGGCCCATTCGACATCGGTGCAGCCGGCCGGATCGGGCATGGGCCGCACTTCACCGCCGTAGACGAATTCGGAAACGGGGCGCGTGCCGTTGACGGGACAGGTCAGGAGCTTCATGGCGGTTTTCGCGATCAGTGGCCGACGCTGGCGGCACCCTTCTCGCCGGTCAGCTCGTAGCGCTCGAAGCGCGACAGGTTGAAGGATTGGATCAGGTCGTGGTTGCGTCCGGTGGCCACCGTGTGGGCCATGGTCTTGCCGCAGACCGGCGTCGCCTTGAACCCCCAGGTGCCCCAGCCGGAGTCGAGATAGAAACCTTCCACGGGCGTCGTGCCCATGATCGGCGCGAAGTCCGGTGTCATGTCGGCCATGCCGGCCCACTGGCGATTGATCCGCGCGTTGGACAGGAACGGGAACATGTCGAGCATGTGGGCCGCCAGACCTTCGACGAAATCGAGCGTCGAGCGCGTCGCGTGCAGCTCGTACGGATCCAGCGATGCGCCCATCACCAGTTCGCCGCGGGCGGACTGGCTCACGTAGACGTGCAGGCTGCCCGACACCAGGATCGGATCGAGCCACGGCTTCTGCGGCTCGGTCACCATCGCCTGCAGCGGATGGATGTAGATCGGCGTGCGCAGCCCCACCATGTGCGTGACGCGCGGCGTGAATCCGGCAACCGCCGAGAGCACGCGCGGCGTCGAAATGTAGCCCTTGCTGGTCTGCACGCCGCGGACCTTGCCGCCCTGCACGTCGATGCCGGTGACTTCGGTCCGCTGGTGGATCTCGACGCCACGCTGATCGGCACCGCGCCCGTAGCCCCACGCCACGGCGTCGTGCCGCGCGATGGAGCCGGGCGCGTGGTACAGCGCGCCGAGGATCGGGGCGTGGCCGCCGCACGACAGGTCGATCTGCGGACAGGCTTCCTTCACCGCTTCCGGCCCGACCAGTTCGCTGTTCACGCCCAGATGCTTGTTCACCTCCGCCCGCCACCGCATGGTCCGCACCGACGCGTCGGTATGGGCCAGCGTGAAATGCCCGCGGGTCGCGTAGAACAGATTCAGATCGAAGTCCTGCGCGAGGTCCTGCCAGAGGCGGACCGACTCGTCGTAGAAAGCCACGCCTTCGGGCGTCAGGTAGTTCGACCGGATGATCGTCGTGTTGCGGCCGGTGTTGCCGCCGCCGATGTAGCCGCGCTCGAGCACCGCGACCCGGGTCATGCCGTGATCGCGTGCCAGATAGTAGGCGGCGGCGAGACCATGGCCGCCGGCGCCGATGATCACGGCATCGTAGGTATCTGCCAGCCGCGCGGGTTCGCGGAACATCCGGGCTTCCGGATGCTTGGACGAAAGGGCGAAACGCAACAGCTGATAGGGCATTGCCGTGGTCGGGAGAGCTGGGGGGGGAAGAGGATTCTTGCTACGAATCTTTCGTTCGCATCATGAACCGCGGGCCCCGGCACCGTCAATCCCCACACGCAACATTATTTACTGTCAGGAAACTCCGGGCTGCCCTCCGACCACTCGGTGTCCACGTGTCGACCGGCGCATCGCGGCCGACGCTTCGGACGGCGGACCGAGGAAGCGGCGACCGGCCACCGCCGGCCGTCGGCGATATGCCGTGGCCTATAATCCGCGCCCCACCGCTTCCGGCGATTGCCGCCCATGACCGTTCCCCATCTGACCACCGCACTGTCCGGCCCGCTGCTCGATCTCGAACGCCAGATCCTTGGCGCGCAGCCGGCCATCGAACACTGGCTGCGCACGCAGTGGCAGGAACACACGGCTCCGTTCTATGCGTCGGTGGACCTGCGCAACGCCGGCTTCAAGCTGGCCCCCGTCGACACCAACCTGTTTCCCGGTGGCTTCAACAACCTGGCGCCGGAATTCCTGCCGCTGGCCGTGCAAGCCATCATGGTGGCGGTCGAGAAAATCTGTCCCGACGCCCGCGGCGTATTGCTGGTCCCCGAAAACCACACCCGCAACACGTTCTATCTGCAGAACGTCGCGGCGCTGCAGTACATCCTGCGACAGGCCGGCATGCGCGTGCGGATCGGGTCCATCAACCCGGAGATCACCGCGCCGACGACCCTCGATCTGCCCAACGGCGCCAAGCTCACGCTGGAGCCGGTGGTCCGTACCGGCAACCGCATCGGGTTGCCCGATTTCGACCCCTGTGCCGTGCTGTTGAACAACGACCTGTCGGCCGGCATTCCGAAGATCCTGGCGTCGCTCGAGCAGACGGTGATCCCGCCGCTGCACGCCGGCTGGGCGACGCGACTCAAGTCCAACCATTTCGCGGCGTACTCGGAAGTCGCGAAATCGTTCGCCGATCTGATCGGCATCGACCCATGGCTGATCGATCCGTACTTCGGCGTCTGCGGCGAGATCGACTTCCAGGCGCGGACCGGCGAGGAGTGCCTCTCCGGCTGGGTCGAATCGATCCTCGGACGCACGGCGGCCAAGTACAAGGAATACGGCATCGATCAGGAACCGTTCGTGATCGTCAAGGCCGATGCCGGCACCTATGGCATGGGCATCATGACCGTGAAGCATCCGGACGACGTGCGCGGCCTGAATCGCAAGCAACGCAACAAGATGGCGGTCGTCAAGGAAGGCCTCGAGGTATCGCACGTGATGGTGCAGGAGGGAGTTCCGACGTTCGAGAGCGTGCACGAAGCGGTGGCCGAGCCGGTCGTCTACATGGTCGATCACTTCGTGGTCGGCGGCTTCTACCGGGTGCACACCAACCGCGGCACCGACGAGAATCTCAACGCACCCGGCATGCAGTTCGTGCCGCTCGCGTTCGAGGATTCCTGCACCGAGCCCGATCTGGACGGAAACCCCGATGCGACGCCGAACCGCTTCTATGCCTATGGCGTGATCGCCCGTCTCGCGCTGCTCGCCGCGGCGCTGGAGCTGGAACGCACCGAGCCGGTCGCCGAACCGGCCACCGTCTGACGGCACCGGAGTCCGCCATGGACATCGCTTTCATCCTGGATCCGATCGCTTCGCTGAAGGCGTACAAGGATTCGTCGATCGCGATGATGCGCGAGGCTGCGGCCCGCGGCCATCGGGTATCCGGATTCGAAGCCGGCGCGCTGGTGTGGAAGGACGGCGAAGTGCAGGCCGACGCCGTCGAGCTCGCGGTGTCGAGCGACGATGCCGCGTGGTATCGCGTCACCGGCACCAGCACCGGTCCGCTGACCCGCTTCGACGCGGTGCTGATGCGCAAGGATCCGCCGTTCGATCTGCAGTACATCTACGCGACCTATCTGCTGGAACTGGCCGAAGCCGCCGGGCTGCGGGTCATCAACCGGCCGCGCAGCCTCCGCGATTTCAACGAGAAGCTCTCCATCGCGCGCTTTCCCGCATTCACGGCCCCGACGATCGTCACCAGCCGCGAAGACGAGATCCGCGCGTTCCTGGCGACCCACGGCGAGATCGTCGTGAAGCCGCTGGACGGCATGGGCGGCAGCTCGATCTTCCGGCTGCGCACCGGCGACCCGAATGTCGGCGTGATCCTGGAGACGATCACCGAGCACGAGCAGCGCACGGTGATGGCGCAACGCTACATTCCCGACATCGCGAAGGGCGACAAGCGCATCCTGCTGATCGACGGCAAGCCCGCGCCCTATGCGTTGGCGCGGATCCCGAAGGCCGGCGAAAGTCGCGGCAACCTCGCCGCCGGTGGCACCGGCGTGGCGCAGCCGCTGTCGCCGCGGGATCGCGAGATCGCCGAGGGCGTCGGCCCGGTCGTCGCTGCGCACGGACTGACCATCGTCGGACTCGACGTGATCGGCGACTACCTGACCGAGGTGAACGTGACCAGCCCCACCTGCATGCGCGAGATCCTCGACCAGACCGGCTTCAGCGTCGCCGGCATGGTGCTGGATGCCGTCGAGCACGCATCGACGTAGAATCGGCGCCGGCTCCCTCCTCCACCACCCAATGGTCGGAATCCTCATCGTCGCCCACGGCACGCTCGGCGAAAGCCTGATCCACTGCGCCAGTCACGTGCTGGGCGCCCGGCCGCAGCGGTTGCTGCAGATCGGCGTCACGATCCACGACGACCCGGCGCTGATCGTGCCGCAGGCGCTGAAGCTGGTGCGCCAGCTCGACCAGGGGACGGCGTGCTGGTGCTGAGCGATGTCTATGGCGCGACCCCCAGCAACATCGGCGCCCGTCTGCTGGTTCCGGGACGGGTCGAAGGCGTGGCCGGCGTCAACGTGCCCATGCTGGTCCGGGCCCTCACCTATCGTCATGAACCGCTGAAGACCGTCGTCGCCAAAGCCATGTCCGGCGGCATCGAAGGCGTCTTCCGCATGCCACCGGCCCACGAGAATGCAGCGACGGGAACTTGAGATCATCAACAAGCTGGGACTGCACGCCCGCGCGTCGGCCCGGCTCACGCAGTTGGCCGCCCGCTTCAAGAGCGAGGTGTGGCTGAGCCGCAGCGGCCGGCGCGTCAACGCCAAGAGCATCATGGGTGTCATGATGCTGGCGGCGGCCAAGGGCGCGAAGCTCGATCTGGAGACCGACGGCCCCGATGAGGTGGACGCGCTGGAAGCCATCACGCAGTTGATCGCCGACCGGTTCGGCGAAGCCGAGTGAGTTTCACGCTCCACGGGATCGGCGTCTCCAGCGGCATCGCGATCGGCCGCGCGCATCTCGTTTCCCACGCGCAGCTCGAGGTCCCGCACCTCGAGATTCCGAAGGCGGCCGTGCCGCAGGAACAGGCCCGGTTCGACGCGGCGCGGGATCACGTGCGCACCGAGCTGGAAGCGCTGTCCTCGCACATGCCCGACAAGGCACCGGCGGAGTACGAGGCGTTCATCAACGTCCACCGGATGATCCTCGACGACGACATGCTGGCGGGCGAACCGCGCCGGCTCATCGCGACGCAGTTCTGCAATGCCGAGTGGGCACTGAAGCAGCAGATGGATGCACTGCTGGCCCAGTTCGAAGCCATCGAAGATCCGTACCTGCGCGAACGCAAGACCGATGTGAAGCAGGTGGTCGAACGCGTGCTCGCCGCGCTGCTGCTCGATTCGGCCAGCACCGCCGCGATCAGCGTGCCGGAAGAAGGCAGCATCCTGGTCGCGCGGGATCTGTCGCCGGCCGACGTGATCCTGTTCAAGCAGCACCGGTTCGCCAGTTTCATCACCGACCTGGGCGGCACCACGTCGCATACCGCGATCGTCGCCCGCAGCCTCGGCATCCCGTCGATCGTCGCACTGCATCACGCGCGCGAACTGGTCCGCGAGAACGAAACACTGATCGTCGACGGCAGCCACGGTGTCGTGATCGTCAATCCCGACGAGAGCGTGCTGGCGGAATACCGGCTGCGCCAGGAAGAGTGGGATCTCGAACGGCAGAAGCTGCGCCGGTTGACGACCACGCGCGCTGCGACGCTGGACGGCACGCGCATCGAACTGCACGCCAACATCGAGTTGCCCGAAGACGTGGTCGCGGCGCGCAGCTCCGGCGCCGCGGGCATCGGTCTGTTCCGCACCGAGTTCCTGTATCTGAACCGTCGCGACCTGCCGTCGGAAGACGAGCAGTACGAGGCTTACCGCAGCGTCGCCGAGGCGATGGAAGGCCTGCCGGTCACGATTCGCACGTTCGATCTCGGCGCAGACAAGGCACTGGAGACAGTCGAGCGGGTCGCGGCCAATCCGGCACTCGGGCTGCGCGCGATCCGGCTCTGCCTCGCGGAACCGCAGATGTTCCACGGCCAGCTCCGCGCGATCCTGCGGGCGTCGGTCCACGGCCGCGTGCGCATCCTGATTCCGATGCTGTCGTCGCGGCAGGAACTCACGCAGACGTTGGCCGCCATCGATCTCGCGAAGCGCAGCCTCGATGCGGACCGCATTTCGTACGACCCGCAGGTGCCGGTCGGCGGCATGATCGAAATCCCCGCGGCGGCGCTGTCGCTGTCGACGTTCACGCAGCGACTCGACTTCCTGTCCATCGGCACGAACGATCTGATCCAGTACACGCTGGCGATCGACCGCACCGACGACGCGGTGTCCCATCTGTACGACCCGCTGCATCCCGCGGTGCTGCAGCTGGTGTCCGGCATCATCCAGAGTGCACACAAGGCGGGCAAGCCGGTCGCCGTCTGCGGCGAGATGGCGGGGGATGTCACGCTGACGCGACTGCTGCTCGGCTTCGGTCTGCGCCAGTTCTCGATGCATCCGGCCAATCTGCTGGAAGTGAAACAGGCCGTGCTGAAGTCCGACCTGGTCGACTCCGCGCAGATCGCCCGCCGGATGCTGAAGACCGACGATCCCGAGAAGCTGTACGGGCTGCTCGAGAAGTTGAACGCGTAGCGCGGACCGCTTCGTGCCACAGTGAATCTCGATCCGGAGCAGCTCCCGCGTCACCTGGGCCGCCAGCTCGCCCCGTTGTACGTGGTGTTCGGCGACGAACCGTTGCTGATCCTCGAAGCCGCCGACCGCGTCCGGGCCGCGGCAGCCCGGCAGGGTCACACCGAACGCGAACTGCTGATGGTCGAATCCGGTTTCGAATGGCGCCGACTGTGGGCCACCGGGGCCAGCCTGTCGTTGTTCGCGACGCGCCGGCTCGTGGAACTGCGGATTCCCGGCTCGCCCGGCGTCGAAGGCGGCGAGGCCCTGATCACCTACGCCGCCGATCTGCCGCCGGACACCGTCACGCTGATCTCGCTGGCGAAGATCGACCGGCGCGGCCGCGAGACCCGCTGGTTCAAGGCACTCGACGAAGCCGGCGTCGTGATCCAGGCCGAGCGTGTCACCGCCGACCGGCTGCCCCGCTGGCTCGCCGGCCGACTGGAGCAGCAGGGCCAGCAGGCCGACACCGCGACGCTCGCCTTCATCACCGCCCGCGTCGAAGGCAATCTGCTCGCCGCCCACCAGGAAGTGCAGAAGCTGGCGCTGCTGTTCCCCGAAGGACCACTCGACTTCCAGGCGGTGCGCAACGCCGTGCTGGACGTCGCGCGCTACGACGTGTTCGATCTCGGCCCGGCCGTCCTGGCCGGCGACGCCGTGCGGGTCAGCCGGATGCTCGACGGCCTGCAGGCCGAGGGCGTCGGCCCCCCGCTGGTGCTGTGGGCGCTGGCCGAAGAAGCGCGCGCGCTGCTGGCGGTCGGGCGCGCGACCCGCGGCGGCAAGTCGGTGCAGCAGGCCTGCCGTGAACTGCGGGTCTGGGGAGAACGGCAGAACCTGCTGCCCCAGGCGCTGAAGCGGATCGACGCCGCGACGGCCCGCCGCGCGCTGGCACAGGCCGTCCGCACCGACCGCGTCGCCAAGGGCGTGGCCCGCGGGGATGTCTGGGATGAGCTGAAGGGTCTGGGCCTGCTGCTGGCGGGTGCCGACCCCGGTGTGCGCACGCCGTAAAGGCGAATACCCGGTCTGCGCAATTTCTCGACAATCGGGACCGGTCATCCGGACGATCCGGGCTAAAATCCGGCGTCCATCTTCTCGATTCCGCGACTCTCCATGGACGTCCAGTCGTACATGCACGGTGTCGGTCGGGCTGCCCGCGCAGCGTCTCGGGCGCTGGCTCGCGCCGATACCGCCGCCCGCAACCGCGCGCTGCTCGCGATGGCCGATGCCATCGAGCGCGAATCCGCCGTGCTGCTGGCCGCCAATGCGGAAGACCTCGCTGCGGCCCGCGCGAAGGGACTGGAACCGGCGCTGGTCGACCGCCTCGCACTGACCGCGAAAGGCGTGCGCGACATGGCCCAGGGCCTTCGCGAGATCGTGCAGTTGCCCGACCCCATCGGCGAGATCAGCGGTCTCGCGTTCCGGCCGAGCGGCATCCAGGTGGGCCGCATGCGCGTGCCGCTGGGTGTCGTCGGCATCATCTACGAAGCCCGGCCCAACGTGACCGCCGACGCCGCCGGGCTGTGCATCAAGTCCGGCAACGCGGCGATCCTGCGCGGCGGCTCCGAGGCGATCCGCTGCAACCAGGCACTCGCCGCCTGCGTGCACGAAGGCCTGCGCATCGCAGGGCTGCCGGAAACCGCGGTGCAGGTCATCGAAACGACCGACCGCGCCGCCGTCGGCGAGCTGGTCACGATGAAGGAATACGTCGATGTGATCGTGCCGCGCGGTGGCAAGGGCCTGATCGAACGCGTGAGCGCCGAAGCGCGCATCCCGGTGATCAAGCACCTGGACGGCATCTGCCACGTCTATATCGACGACCGCGCCGACCTCGACAAGGCGATCCGCATCGCCGACAACGCGAAGACCCAGCGCTACGGCACGTGCAACACGATGGAAACGCTGCTCGTCCACGCCGACATCGCCGCTGCGGTGTTGCCGCCGCTGGCGCAGATCTACGCCGGCAAGGGCGTCGAACTGCGCGGTTGCGCCGATGCCCGCGCGCTCGTCCCCGCCATGACCGAAGCGACGGAGCAGGACTGGTACACCGAGTACCTCGCGCCAATCCTCTCGGTGCGGATCGTCGACGGTCTCGATGCCGCGATCGAGCACATCAACACGTACGGTTCGCAGCACACCGATGCGATCGTCACCGAAGATTTCTCGCGTGCCCGGCGCTTCCTGCGGGAGATCGATTCGAGTTCCGTGATGGTCAACGCGTCGACACGCTTCGCCGACGGTTTCGAATACGGTCTCGGCGCCGAGATCGGCATCTCGACCGACAAGCTGCACGCCCGCGGCCCGGTGGGTCTCGAAGGGCTGACGTCGTTGAAGTTCGTCGTGCTGGGCGACGGACAGATCCGCACCTGACCGGAGGCCCGACCCGATGCTGCCCTGGGGAGTGTTGCTGAAGTCCGTGCCGTGGTCCGATCTCGCCCGCGCGGCTCCCGGCATGGTCCGCAAGTTCCGCGGTAACGAAGAAGCCCCGCCGCCGCCCCGTCCCGCCGATGCCGGCGAAGGCGTCACGTTCGCCGAGCACGAACACCTGCGGCGCGAGTTCGAGAATTTCCGCATCACGTCCGACGCCCGGGCCGCCGCGCTCGAAGTCGCACTGCTGCAAGCCCGGCGTCGAGGCCGCTGGCTGGCGGGTTTCACGTTCGTCGGCTTCGCCACCGCGGTGGCGGCCCTGGCCCTCGTGCTGCTGCGCTGAGGGCACCGATCTGCATTCCACGATCGGCAGCACGACCATCCGGCCAAAAGAGAAGAATCCCCTGCGAGGAGTTTTCCGTTGAGCAATCCCGTGGAAGTGCGCGTCCCCGACATCGGCGACTTCAAGGACGTCCCGGTCATCGAGATCCTGGTCAAGGCCGGTGACACCGTCGCGAAAGAAGATTCGCTGGTCACCCTCGAATCCGACAAGGCCACGCTGGAAGTGCCGTCACCGGCCGACGGCGTTGTCCGCGACATCAAGATCAAGGTCGGCGACAAGGTCTCGGAAGGCTCCGTGATCCTCATGCTGGACGCCGCCGCTGCTGCGGCTGCGGCGCCGGCCCCCGCGGCGGCTGCGCCGGCCGCCGCTGCAACATCCGAGAAGTCGGCGCCCGCGGCACCGAAGCCGGCAACGCCGGCACAACCCGCCGCGGCGAACGTCGCGAAGGGGGATCTGCACGCCGAAGTGGTGGTGCTCGGATCCGGCCCCGGCGGCTACACCGCGGCGTTCCGCGCCGCCGATCTCGGCAAGAAAGTCGTCATGATCGAACGCTACGCAACGCTGGGCGGCGTGTGTCTCAACGTCGGCTGCATTCCGTCCAAGGCGCTGCTGCATGCCGCCAAGGTCGTGACCGAAGCCGAAGAGATGTCGCACTTCGGCGTGGCGTTCGGCGCCCCGAAGATCGACCTGGACCAGCTCCGCGGCTGGAAGGAAGGCATCGTCGGCAAGTTGACGAAGGGCCTGACCGGGCTCGCGAAACAGCGCAAGGTCGAGGTGGTCAACGGCGTCGGCAAGTTCGCGGCACCGAACGCGATCGCGGTGACGGCGGCCGACGGCTCGGTCAAGACGGTCACGTTCGATCACTGCATCATCGCCGCCGGCTCGGCCGTCGCCCGCATCCCGGGCTTCCCGTACGACGATCCGCGCGTGATCGATTCCACCGGTGCGCTCGCGCTGCAGGACGTGCCGAAACGTCTGCTCGTGATCGGTGGCGGCATCATCGGCCTCGAAATGGCGTGCGTGTACGACGCGCTCGGCGCAAAGGTCACGGTCGTCGAGCTGGCCGACGGGCTGATCCCCGGCGCCGACCGCGACATCGTCAAACCGCTGCACAAGCGCATCGAAAAGCGTTACGAAGCGATCCTGCTGAAGACCAAGGTCGCGAAGCTCGAAGCCACCAAGGCCGGCCTCAAGGCAACGTTCGAAGGCGACGGTGCGCCCGAACCGCAGGTCTACGACCGCGTGCTGATGGCCGTGGGCCGTCGTCCCAACGGACGCGAGATCGGCGCCGAGAACGCCGGCGTCACGGTCAACGAGCGCGGCTTCATCCCGGTCGACAAGCAGCAGCGCACCAACGTGCCGCACATCTTCGCGATCGGCGACATCTGCGGCGAGCCGATGCTGGCCCACAAGGCAACGCACGAAGGCAAGCTCGCCGCCGAAGTCATCGACGGCCACAAGGTCGCGTTCGATGCGCGCACGATCCCGTCGGTCGCCTACACCGATCCGGAAATCGCGTGGATGGGCCTCACCGAAACCCAGGCGAAGGCCCAGGGCATCGAGTACGACAAGGCCGTGTTCCCGTGGGCGGCCAGCGGCCGCGCGCTCGCCACCGCGCGCGATGAAGGGTCGACGAAGCTGCTGTTCGACAAGAGCACGCGCCGGCTGCTCGGCGCCGCGATGGTGGGCCCGAATGCCGGCGAACTGATCGCCGAAACCGTGCTCGCCCTCGAGATGGGCGCCGACGCCGAAGACATCGGCCTGACGATCCATCCGCATCCCACGTTGTCCGAAACGGTGTTCTTCGCCGCGGAGATCGCGGAAGGCAGCATCACCGACCTGTACATGCCGAAGCGCGCCGGATGAGTTTGCCCGGCTCGCCGTTCGTTCCACTGATCGCGCCGCCCGACGAGTGGTCGGGCGAGGCGTGGTGGTTCGTGTTCCGCGGCACCAACCTGCTGGTACAACGGGAAGCCGCTCGCGCGCATCTGCCGTTCGTGCCGCATCCGGATCGGCTCGGTCTGAACCCGGTGCGCACGCAGTATCTGGGCACGCTGGAAGGCCGCCACGTGTTCGCCGCGGAATGCGACGAAACAGCCGAGCCGCCGGAAGCCATGACCTGGGCCGGCCTGCGCAGCCTGTTCGGCGTCATCGACGACGCGACGTTCGGGCTGGCGGGCCGCGCCGTGCAGATCATGGACTGGGACCGCTCCCACCAGTTCTGCGGCCGCTGCGGCACGCCCACGGAGCGCAAGCTGCTGGAACGCTCCCGTACCTGCCCCAGCTGCGGCCAGACCCACTACCCGCGCCTGGCCCCGGTGGCCATGGCACTGGTCCGCCGCGGCGACGAGCTGCTGCTGGCGCGC
>JAHCKV010000650.1 GCA_026125595.1 Burkholderiales bacterium
AGCAGCTGTCGCAGGTGCTCGGCGGTGGTGAGCTTGGTCAGTTGCTGCAGCAGTTCGGCCTCAATTCGGCCGATGGCATGCGCGGGCTCGCGCAGGCGCTGCCCGATGTCGTGAATCAGCTCACACCGGACGGACGCGTAGAAGCGGAAGCCGCGGGATCACTAGAACAACAATTGAGCGGATTGCTCGGAAAACTCGGGCGCTGATCGGATCGACCTGCGCCCGAGGGTTCGACGTTACTGCGCCCGCTGACCGACGCTGACGGCGTATGCGCCGGGACGCGCGAGCAGCACCGGGTCGGCGGTCGGCTCGATGCCGTCGTTCAGGATCAGCGGATTGAACGCCAGCTTGCGCTGCGTCTCGGCGTTGTCGGGCGCGACCGCATTGAGCGTCAGCACGCCGAGTTCGACGGTCTTGCGTTCCGCCGGCCAGACTTCCGTCGGGTCGATGATCACGTCACCGTCTTCGGCGATCTGCACCAGGATGCGGTACTGGATCGGCCCTTTCGCGAGACGCGCTTCGACGTCCTGGATCAGATAGTCGGGCCCCTGCTTCGCCGCCTCTTCGTCGGACAGCCGCTGGTCGCCGAGCACCGGCAGTATCTGGTAGCGCCCATGGCGGGCCTTGCCGGCGGCATCGGTGAACTTGAACGCGTTGACGCCGAAGAACGGCAGCGTTGCATAGCTCACCGGCGCGGGCTTCGGTGTCGTCACGAACTTCAGCGCTTTCGGATGGCTGCCGAGGAATTGCTCGATGGGCTTCGGGCTCGGCGTGTCCGGGCCGCTGGTGGCCACGGCCTGCAGCAGACCAAGAAAGTCCTCCGGGGTCGACACCGGGAATCCGTTGAACGAGATCGACACGATGTCCGTGAACGAACCATCCGGCAGATTGAAACGGATCGCGATGCCGTGCGGGCTGGCGTACGGGCTGGCATCGGGCAGGTTCGGCACACCTGTCGGATTCGAGAAGCGGACGATCACCGGCACCTTCACGCCAGGCTGCACGTGGGAGGCTTTGGTCACGCTCTTGCCGGTCGGTGCCGCCGCGAAACTGCCGGTCACGACGATGCCTTTCGCATGATTGGCGCGGAAGCCGGCATGGGGTCCGCCGGACAGCTTGTTCAACGTCTCGACGATCTGCTGCGGCAGGCTTTTTTCTTCCTGAGCCCAGGCGGGACAGGACAGCGCGGTGGACGTGACGGCGACAGCGAGCAGGCGAAGGGCGGGGTGGCGGTGGCGTGATGGTGCGACGGCGGTCATGGTGTGGTCTCGGGTGGGAAGGGAAGATTCGCGAAGGATGCGGCGGGAAATGCCTTTGTCGTGCTTCCGGGATGGAACGGATAGATACATGGGCTGAACTCCCTTCTGGATGCGGAACAGTCCTCCCCGAGGGCAACCGGGGAACTGAATTCGAGCCATTCTTCGAGTCATTCAATGCCCGCTGGGTGGGCGGCAACGGACGGTAGGGGCGGCGCTGTGCCTTGCCAAGGGTGAAGTTGCGGGGACGCTCCTCATGATTTTCATGAGGCAGATCCGCGCGCCGGAGCGCACCTCGATTTCCAGCGCCGTATGACCAACAGGGGGCAGCTGCGCGGGCGCAACTTCGAGGGTGTACGGAACGCGCGCATCTTGATCGACTCCCTGCGGCGGTCGATCAAAGGCGCTCCGAGGAAGGTGTTCCTGATCCTGGACAACCTGCGGGTGCACCACGCCCAGCCGGTCAAAGTCTTGCTCGGCGAACACACCGATGCCATCGAGGTGTTTCACCTGCCCAGCTACCCCTCCGAACGCAACCCCGATGGGATGGCCAACGCAGACACAAAGCAACCGCTCACGAAGCGGACGCCAAGCAAGCCACCGCACGTCACTTGCGCAGCGTGCAACGACAACCTGCGCGGATTCAGAAGTACTTCGAGCATGCCGCAGTTCGCTATGCCGCTTGATTCATGCCGATTGAGGCCGTATCGATCAGCACAAGCCCGCATTCGACCCGCGGGGGTTCTCGCCGGATGGCCGCTCCGCCCGCCGCCGTAATCAGGCCGGCGCGGCTTCGGCGATCG
>JAHCKV010000651.1 GCA_026125595.1 Burkholderiales bacterium
CGACGTGTCGTTCAATCTGAACTTCGGCGGCGATCTGACGCACCGGATCGACGTCGCGGCGATTCTCGTGAAGCCGGGTTATCCCGGTTTCCGGGGCATCAAACCCGGCGGTGAGCACGACATCGCGCTGGTGCGGTTGAAGTGGCCCGTGCCGCCGGGTGTTCCGGTCTACGGCTTGTTCACGAACGAACTGCCGCGCGGTGCCATTCTCAGTTTCGTCGGTTACGGCGGTTCCGGGAACGGCGATACCGGTGTGTCGATCGGTGGTAATCCGGCCGTCAAGCGGCTGGGCCAGAATGTGGCCGATTGCTTTGCGTTCACATTGGGTCCGGACAATTGCCGCATGACGCCGCTGATCGGCGTCGGGCCACGGGCGCTGTATCTGTTCGATTTCGATCGGCCCGACGGCAGCAATGGTCCGATGGGAGGGCCGACCTTGGGTGCGACCGAGGCCACGTTGGCCGGCGGTGATTCGGGGAGCCCGGCCTTCGTGCAGATTTCCGGGCAGTGGCGTATTGCCGGCGTGAATACCTTCGTGAGCAATCCGGATCCGAAGGGCAAGCCTGGCAGGTATGGTTCCGTCGGCGGCGGTGTGCTGCTGGCGGGAGAAAACGGTGAATGGGTCCGGGCGGTGATCGGGCCGTTGCTGTCCCGTCGCGCGGAAGTCGGTCCGTCGCCGCGATGAATCGGAGTGCCGGGGTCGAGTCTTGCTTGGCGTCCGCCGGCCAGCGATCGGACGTTGGAATGAACGGGAGTTTCGGGCGTTTGGCCGGGAATAACTCCTGGGGCGCAGTCGAATGCTAACGGTTGTTTTTGGTAACCGACGATAATTGTTGCTTACCGTTGTCCGAACAGAACACATAACCCACAAATCACGAAGGATTCCGATGATGCGTACCGTCCGCCTTTCAGCCCTTTCGTTGTCCGTCGTCGCCCTGTTTGCACTAGCCGCGTGCGGTGATGGCGGCGGTGACGAGAAGAAGGCGACGCAGGTCGCGGCCAAGGTCAACAAGGACGAAATCACCGTCCATCAGGTCAATGCCGGCCTGCCGCGACTCAACAACCCGACCGAAGCCCAGTCGAAGGCCGCGGGCAAGCAGACGCTGGAGCGGCTGATCGACCAGCAGTTGTTCATCCAGAAGGCCGTTGAAGCGAAGCTCGACCGCGATCCGCAAGTCATGACTGCGATCGAGAACGCCAAGCGCGAGATCCTCGCTCGCGCCTATCTCGAGCGCGCCATGGCGCACGCCAGCAAGCCCTCGGCCGAGGAAGTGACGGCGTTCTTCGGCAAGCACCCGGAGCTCTTCAGCGAGCGCCGCCTGTATCGCTTGCAGGAAGTTGCGGTGCAGGTCCCCCGCGATCAACAGGACGAGTTGCGTGCCGCGCTGCGGGAGATGAAAAGTCTCAACGACGTCGTCGCGTATGCGAAGCAACACAATTTGCGCGTCAACGCCAATACGTCTGCCCGGGCGGCCGAGCAGCTGCCGATGGAGCTCGCGGCGCGCCTGCACGCCATGAAAGACGGCGAGGTCATTGCCGTGCCCAACGCCGGCGGTATAACGGTTCTGCAGATCGTGCAATCCCAGACGCAGCCGCTCACCGAGCAGCAGGCCACGCCGTTCATCGAGCAGTTCCTCACCAATCGTGCCCGCATGGAAATGGCCCGCGCCGATCTCAAAGGTCTGCGTGAAGCCGCCAAGATCGAATACGTCGGTGATTTCGCCGGCGGCCCTCCGGCACCTGCGGAACAACCTGCTGCCGTTCCGGAAACGAAGAGCCCGGCGGAGCAAATCGGACAACAACCGGCGGCCGGTGGCGACGATGATTTCCTCGAAAAGGGTCTGAGCGGTCTGAAGAAGTAACCGGTCTCGCGGTAGGGCGCCGACGATGCATCAGCGTGTATGCATCGTCGGCGTAGTCCGGTCCCGACCTTTCCGGCCGTCGTTTTCGCGGATTCGCAGTCGCAACGATTGCGGAACGCGATTTGCTTTAACTTTCGTCGTTTAGCGTTTCGCGGCCGGTAGAATTTTCTTCGACCAACCC
>JAHCKV010000652.1 GCA_026125595.1 Burkholderiales bacterium
CGCAGCCGGTGCTTCGACCGCCGGCGTGTCGGTTGCAACCGGTGAAGCGGTGGATTCATCGGCGTGGGCCCACGGCAGAGGGGCGGCGATGCACAGCGCCAGCAACCAGGGCGCCGCGCAGCGACTTGTTTTGAGCAGCTTCATCATCAACCTCGTGATTCGAACGACGGCGACAAAAAGAACGGGCGAGGTATCGGAACCCCCGCCCGGGATAGCGAGCCGCGGAAACGGAGGCGGGCCTCGACGGGCGAGGGGCCTCCGGATCCCGGGGCGATTACGGCAGTGCGAACGTCAGCAGCTGGCCATTGTCGGTCGGCATGCTGCAGAACGGCTCGCCGAACAGCGGGCAGTAGTTGCCGGACACATGGCTGCCCCAGCCCGTCACGACCGCGATGTACTGCTTGCCCTTGGCCGTGTACGAGATGACGCCACCATGGTGGCCGATACCGTTGTTGTGCTGCCACAGCTTGGCACCGGTGCGGGCGTCGAGCGCTTCGAACGTTCCATCGGCACCCGGCACGAACACCAGGTTACCCTTGGTGGACAGCAGGCTGGCCAGCGGCGGGAACTTGTATTCCTTCTCCCATTTCACCTTGCCCGAGATCGGATCGCGCGCGGAGATGTGACCGAACGCCTTGCGGCCTTGCGGATGGGTCGACGTCCAGCTCGCGCCGAAGTAGGTCTGGCCCGAGAAGGCTTCCGGCGGATCCGCCTTGACCACCTCGATGTCGAAGCACCATTCCTGACCGACCTTGTACAGCAGCTGCGTATTCGGGTTGTACGAACCCGCGTTCCAGCTGATCGCGCCGTCGATGGCCGGGCAGACGTTGCTGTGCTTGCCTTCCGGCAGCTCGCGGCGGCCGATCAGCTGACCGGTCTTGGCGTCCACGCCTTTCACGTAGTTGAAGGTCTTGCCCAGCATGTAGGCGTTCTCGACTTTCAGCGGCGCATTGCTGGGATCGGGGTTGTAGACGAAGATGATGCCGCCCTAGTTGGGGTGGACCATGTAGCGCTTGCCGTCACGCTCGATCATCATGAATTCGCCCACGGCCGAGTCGAAGTCCCAGGCGTCGTGGGGCATCTCCTGGAACCAGGTCTTGAGCTGGCCGCTGTCCGCATCCAGCACCACCACCGAGGAGCTGTACAGGTTGTCCCCAGGGCGGGCGCCGTCGGTCTTCCATTTTTCACCGGCCCAGTCGTAGTCGGGCGCCGGGTTCGCCGTTCCCCACCAGATGGAATCGGTGGCCGGGTCGTAGGTACCCGTCATCCAGCCGCCGCCACCCCCCGTTTTCCACGAGTCGTTGCCCCAGCTCTTGCGGGAACGATCGTCGCCACCGATGGTGTCGAACTGCCACCGCACGTCGCCGGACTTCGCATCAACCGCGAAGATCGGGCCGCAGCAACCGGAGAGTTCGCCGCCGTTGGAGCCGATCACGACCATGTCCTTCACGACGATCGGTGCGCCGGTGAAGCCCTTGTTACCGCCTTCGACCGTCATGATCGTCTTGTCCCACACGACCTTCCCGGTCTTCATGTCGAGGGCGATCACGCGACCGTCGGTCGTGCCCATGTAGACGTTGCCGTGGCCGACTGCGAGGCCGCGGTTGTACGGGTTGTAGAACGTGCCTTCGGAACGTTCCTGATCGAGCTTGGCCTGATACTTCCAGATCATCTCGCCGGACGCGCCATCGAGGGCCCACACCTGGCCGGACGCACTGGTGTAGTAGAGAACGCCATCGACCGCGATGGGGAACGACTGCACGCCGCGCTTGCTGGCGCCCGGCGTGTGGATCCATGCCACGCGCAGGTTCTTGACGTTCTGTGCGTTGATCTGTCCCAGATCGCTATAGTGATGCGAGTTGAAGGCCCCGTGATACATGAGCCAGTTGTTGGGGTCCTTGTCGGCGCTTTGCAGGCGATCCCAGTCGACGGCGCCGGCCTGTGTCGCAAAGCCGAACAAAGCCGCCGCGGACAGCGCAACTGCGACGCCTGGCAAATGTGTGCTCGAACGTTTCATGACTCTCTCCCAATCGTTAT
>JAHCKV010000653.1 GCA_026125595.1 Burkholderiales bacterium
GTGGCCGCGAGCCGCAGTTCGTCTTCCGCCACCTTGCGTTCGGTGATGTCCCACGAGCTGCCGACGACCCGCGCGACACGGCCTTCGGCATCGATCAGCGGCGACAGCGACGTGACCCACCACGTGGGGCGCCCCGCGATTTCGAGATACTCCTCGTATTCCACCGTCGTGCGCATGTCGACGCAATTGCGATAGCGTCGTTCGAGTGCGAGCGCATGGCCTAGGGTCAGCACGTCGGGAACGAGATCCGTCGGCCGGCGGCCCCGCACGCCTTCCGATGACAATCCGGTCAGCCGCTCGTGCGCCTGATTGAAACCGACGTAGCGCAATACGCCGTCGGCATCGACATTGAGGAGAAACACGCTGGCGGTGACGCCGCGCTGCAGTGCGTCCGCGAAGTCCTGCGCCTGGGCGAGCGCTGCCTCCAGGCTTCTGCACCTTTCGACCAGGCTGTTGCTCCCGTCGGTGGCAGAAAGCGAAGAGTCGACGCGATAGCTCATGGGTGGCAACTTCCGAACAGGTTCTTGTTGTGCCGTCTGGGGGCGCCCATCGCGAACCGCGGTCGCGACGCCCGCGACTCCGGTCCACAACCGCATTCTGCATGACGTAAAAATGACCATCACGTCATTTGACACATCCTTGACATCGAGGATCGCGGGCCTACAATTCAAACGTTGCTGCGGTGCAATAGCTGCAGTGCAATAGCCCGAATCCGGCCGCGTCGTCGGGCCATTCGGAACCGCTGCACTGTTCGTCTGTGTCGCAACGGCATCGGCCCCCTTCCGGGGATACGCTCAATCTTCACGCAGGAGTGAACCCGATGTACGGCATTCCCGAGCAATTCACGACCATCGGCAAGGCCCAGCTGGATGCCCTGCTGGGATTCGCGAGCATCACCAGCGCCAGCGCCGAACGCTTCGCCGATTTCCAGATGAAAACGGCCAAGGCGGCGTTCACGGACGCATCGAACCAGTTCCGGACATTCAGCACCCTGCAGAGTCCGCAGGAAGTGCTGCAATTCGGCAGTGGACTCGCGCAGCCCGCGGCAGAGAAATTCACGGGCTACATCAAGCACCTGTACGCGATGGCCGCCGAAACCCAGGGCGAGATCCAGCAGTTCCTGGACACCCATCTGGCGGAGTTCAATCGGCAGCTGACGGCCTACCTCGATCAGGCGGCGAAATCCTCGCCCGGTGGCGGTGACGTTGCCGTCGCTGCAGCGAAGTCTGCCATCGCGGCCGCCAATCAGGCCTACGACGCGTTTACCAAGGCCGGCAAGCAAGTCGCCGAAGTCACGGAGGCTGCGTTGCAGGCCGTCGCGACGGCCGGCGTGCAAGCCGCCAACACGGGTGGCGGCAGTCGGAAGAAAGCCGCCTGACCGCAACGAACGTCCGTTCGAACCCCCGCCCCGTGCGGGGGTTTTTTGTTGGGACGGAGCAAAGCCGCTGCGTAGAATCGGGTTCTGGTCCGCTTCTTCCCCGATCCCATGTCCGCCCTCACCGATTCGTCTGAATGGCAGGCGCTGACCCGCCATCGCGACCCATTGGCCCGGCTGCATCTGCGCGACCTGTTCGCGGCCGACGCGGGCCGGTTCGACCGGTTCTCGTTGCAAGCCGGGCCGTTGTTCATCGACTATTCGAAGCACCGGCTGACCACGGAAACGCTGCAGTTGCTGCAGGCGCTCGCGGCCGCCCGCGGCGTCGAACCGCTTCGGGACGCCATGTGGGCGGGCGAGCCGATCAACCAGACGGAAGACCGTGCAGTCCTCCACGTGGCGTTGCGCAATGGCGCCGGGACCATCCGTTCCCGCGGCGCGGACGTCATGCCGGACGTGCGGGATGTGCTGGCCCGGATGCGACGATTCACCGACGGCGTCCGCGACGGCTCGATCCGCGGCCACACGGGCGAGGCGTTCACCGACATCGTCAACATCGGCATCGGCGGATCCGACCTCGGCCCCTGCATGGTGACCGAAGCGCTGCGCCCCAACCCGGCCGGCGGTCCACGCGCCC
>JAHCKV010000654.1 GCA_026125595.1 Burkholderiales bacterium
CGTCGCCGCTTTTGCATTCACCGAGATCATCTGCGGGTCGACGCCCTTCGAGACCAGAAACGCCTTCACGGCCTGGGCGCGGCGCGCCGACAGCGCCCGGTTGTATGGGTCCGGGCCGACATTGTCGGTGTGGCCGGTGGCCGCGACCGATTGCCACGTGACGTCGGTCATGCGTCCCAGATCGGCGAGGATGCGGGCCTGGTCTTCCGGGTCCATCGCCGCCTTGTCGAAATCGAATCGCGCCACGGCACGTACCAGCACCGGTTCGACGACGGTGCCCGACGGCGCCGTGTCTTCGGCGTGGGTCGTGAAGTTCGTCAGCAGCAGTGCGGCGATCGCGGCGGAGCGCAGGTGCAGAAGCGGATGGGTCATGTCGGGTCTCCTTCTAGGATGGTGGGCGCTTCGGCCCGTTGGTGATCGCACGGGGTCGGCATGCGATCGGAAAACTGGACATAGGGCAGACCGGCGTCGAAGCGCTGTGTCGGTTGCACGTCGCGCCAACGGGCATGACCCTGCGATCGCAGTGCCGGCAGGTTGCGGCACAGCGAAGCCGCCACCGTCGCCAGATGGGCTTCTTCGCCGGAACCCCGTTGCGCCGCGCCGACCAGAAAGTTCATGACACCGAGCGCCGTCACTACTTCGCCGCCGTTCGGCGGGCGTACCGGCAGCGACAGATAACGGGCGAGCGCGCGTCGGTTCGCCGGATCGGCGCGATCGATCCCCAGAATCCGGATGCGCTGCCGCTGCTCCGGGGGCAGCTGCGCCAAGGCCGCGACCGGTGGCGTGCCCAGCAGCACGACGACATCGACACTGCGCTCGATGATCAGTCCGTGCAGTGCCGCATCGTCGTCCAGATGGCGGAGATCGGCGGTGGGGATCGTCGTGCCGAACAGCAACTGGTGCACGCGATCCGTCGTCAGCGCGGCGGCACCCTGCGTCGTGCCCACGTTGATCCGCTGGCCCCGGATGTCCCGCACGGAGCGCAGCGGGGCATCGGATCGCACGACGAAATGCACCGCGTCGGTATGGAGCGGTGCGACGATCCGCAACGGATCGCTCCGGCGCGCCGCTTCGGTGCGGAGCGTGTCGCGGTCGCGCTGCAACGCGTCGTACGGCACGATGGCCAGCCGATTGGCGCCATCGGTGCGCAGCGTCGCGAGATTCCGCAGCGGTTGGTCCGGCGGCAGCAGCTCGGTGGCCGGGTCGACGAAGCGCGCCAGCTCCACTGTCGCCGAATCGGTGGGCGTGGCGATTTGCCGCGAGGCGTGCGGTGCGGATTCGCCCGGTGTCTCGGCGACCGCCATCGGCGCGCTCGCACGGTTCGTGGCAACCGGTGGTTCACGCAGCGCCAGAACAGTCGCGACAGCAGCGACGGCGATGCCCAGCACGGTCGCCCGGAATGCGATGCGCCGGCCGGGAAGGCGCGTCGGTCCCGCGCCGTCGGTCGGTGACGGCGAACCGCCAGGTGGCGCGGATACGATCGCCGCTTCCAGCGCGGCCCAGGTGTCCGCTGGACGTTCCGGTGCAGCGGTCGAAGGCGTCGGCGCTTCGATCGATGCAGAGGGTGCGGGTGGCGCGGTGCGACGGCGATGCCGGAACACGTGGGGTGTTGCGAACGGCAGGATCACCGATGCAGCCGGGGCAGGCTCCGGCGGGGTCGACGCCGCTGCGGATGCGACGGGCGGCGTGTGGGCGGTGTGCAGCGGGGCTGCCGTGGCCTGTGCCGAATGCCGACGCTGCACTTCCGGATGCAGCCCGGCAGCGGCGCGGGCCAGCGGCGGCAATCGCAGTGTGGCATCGCCCAGGCCCGGGATTCGATCGTGGTAGCGCGCCAGGGCGGTTTCGGCGCCGTCGCGCATGGACAGCAGGAATCGGATTCTTGGGTCGGGCCGGTTCAGCACCGCGAGCCATGCGGTCTCGAATGCGGCGACACCGCGGCGCGTCGGTGCCATCTTCAGGAACCGTTCGAAGCCGTCGAGCAACAGGAACAGTTGCGCTCCCTGCGGCAGA
>JAHCKV010000655.1 GCA_026125595.1 Burkholderiales bacterium
CCGAGGGAAACTGCTGCAGAAAGACATCCAGTGAGTCGCCTTCTTCGAGGTAATCGAAGAGGTTCTGGATCGGGACCCGGGTTCCGGCGAACACGGGCGCGCCGCTCTGGATATCCGGGTCGACAATGATGAGATCGCTGGTCATGGCGGACCTTCGAAGGCGTTGCTTCTGCGCGAGTGTACCCGCGAGTGATTCGTAAGGTCCCGAGGTTTGACTCATGCGGCATGTCGAAAAGAGGTCCGCTTGACCAGCGCTGCTTCGCCAATCGCGTCGTCGGCCAGGTGGTCGTGGAGGTCCGGACTCATCGAGAACACCCGGACTCGTCACATCTTCAACGGTCGGTTGCGCAAGAGACACGCTCACCCATCATGGCCACCCGGGTCACCCACGCATCGATCGGCGCCGATGAGCCACCTCGGATGCCGGATATTCGACTGCGGGCTTATCCTCAACGGCCACTTTCGTCGATCAGTCATCTTCTCAAATGGGGCAAATGTGAAGGTTTAGAAGTCGTACTTCACGGGCACGACGTTCATGAAAGGATCACGCCAGTCTTCCAAGTACTTCGTGGCGAACGCAGTAGTCTCTCCCGGTCGATATCTTTCGAGCGTCTTTTTGTAGGTTCCAACGCAGATCGATACAACAAAGTTCAGAAGCATGTTCACATCCGCCAAATGGCGTATTGGTATGAACCTGATCTGACCTTCAGAAAAACGAAGGTGATCCTTGTATGTTCCTGTGTGTGCGACCTGAGAGCCCTTGGAATAGAAGAACTCGTACTCTGGTAGCCGATCAACCCGTTCCGCTATTTGTCGAATCGACCGTAGACCATCCAGCTCGTACCACTCCGGGTCACGCCTGCGTCTGCCGCGGGCGGTAGTGAACTCTTGATCAATTGACGTAAGGCTCGGTTGAGCCAAGATTCGATCAACCTCCGACAGGTGAGCGATAGCCTCACGTGCAAGCGTTGGACGATTGGCGTGAATGTCGATGCCCAACGCCTGCGCAATTGTTGTGAACGCAAGCTCCTCGCTTGTGCCGGGAACGACCCGTGAGGCCCAGAGCCTTTCATCACGATAGTTCGCCACTATGTAACGCTTGGCTCTGCGCTCACTATCACTATTGAGTATCCAATCGATATAGATTGATGCCTCGAAGGCGGCTCTAGCCGGCAAAAAGGAAGCGTGGCCGCATCCAGCGGATAGAAGAACTTCAGCGGCGTCTATCATCGCCACGACTTGCTTGAGCAACACGCCGCAGATCACGACCTCGGCCATTTTCTTGGGGCTTGAATCAAAGGCACGGATGACTAAGTTCGATCCGTAGTTTGCCAAATCGCGCAGTAATTCCATTTGCTTGGAGAAGTGCTGAGCCGCGACTGCTTTTGCCTCTTCTCGATTAAGAATGGCTGAATGGGGCGTTTCTTGCATTTCTGAGATCTCTGACAACGTTGTCAAGTAGCTGAAATCGGAGTTGGGGCATTGTTGATCGTGAAAGATCGCGGATTAAAGTGGTGATGACGCCAAACGTCGTCGTCGCAGTCGGCATTCTCGCCGAACTTGCCCGAATCGAGCGCTCACTGGATCGGATCTGCAAACGCATCACGATCGATTCTGGTCCGTCAGCTCACACCGCCCAGAACACCCGATTCCGTCCGGCGGCCTTCGCCTGATACAGCTGCTGATCGGCGATGGCGAGCGCGTTCTCGGGCAGGCAGCCGTCTGCCGGCAGCAGGAAGCTCGCACCGCCGAGGGAGATCGATACGGTTTCGGTTACCGGCGAATCGGCGTGGGGAATTGCGAGCCGCAGGATGGCCTGGCGCATCCGTTCCGCGATGGTGTGGCCGGTCACGTTGTCGGTGTTGAGCAGCAGCACGGCGAATTCTTCGCCGCCATAGCGGGCGACGAGATCCATGTCGTCGCGCAGTTGTTCGCGCAACGCGGCAGCAACCTGCCGCAGCACGCGATCACCGCCGCCGTGGCCGTAGTAGTCGTTGTAGCGCTTGAA
>JAHCKV010000656.1 GCA_026125595.1 Burkholderiales bacterium
GCCGCCGTTGAGCAATCTGCCGAACAACAACTCGTCCGCCAACGCCCGCCGGATCGTGTCCTGTATCAGGCGTGACATAGGCCGCGCGCCCATCAGCGGATCGAAGCCGTTCTTGGCCAGGTAGCGCTTCAGTTCAGCCGTGAAACTGACGTCGACCTTCTTTTCGTGGAGTTGCTCTTCCAGCTGCATCAGGAACTTGTCCACGACCCGCAGGATGATCTCGTGGTCCAGCGCCGCGAACGAAATCGTCGCATCGAGCCGGTTTCGGAACTCAGGCGTGAACGTGCGCTTGATTTCCGCCAGCTCGTCACCGGTCTGCTTGCCGAGCGTGAAACCGATGGACGTCTTCGACAACGCTTCCGCACCCGCATTGGTCGTCATGATGATCACGACATTGCGGAAGTCGGCCTTGCGACCGTTGTTGTCCGTCAACGTGCCATGGTCCATCACCTGGAGCAGGATATTGAAGATATCCGGATGGGCCTTTTCGATCTCGTCCAGCAGCAGCACCGCATAGGGTTGCTTGGTGATCGCCTCGGTGAGCAACCCACCTTGATCGAAGCCGACGTATCCAGGCGGCGCTCCGATCAGACGCGACACCGCATGACGCTCCATGTACTCGGACATGTCGAACCGGATCAACTCGACACCGAGGATGTACGCGAGCTGGCGTGCGACTTCGGTTTTGCCGACCCCCGTGGGACCGGAGAACAGGAAGTTGCCGATGGGCTTCTGCGGATTGCCGAGGCCGCTGCGCGACATCTTGATCGCCGCGGAAAGCGCATCGATCGCCCTGTCCTGGCCGAAGACGACAGCCTTCAGATCACGGTCGAGATTCTTCAGCGCGGTACGATCATTGGACGACACGTTCTGCGCCGGAATCCGCGCGATCTTCGCGATGATCTCTTCGATATCGTGCTTGCCGATGACCTTGCGCTGCCGCGACTTCGGCAGGATCCGCTGCGCGGCACCCGCTTCGTCGATGACATCGATGGCCTTGTCCGGCAGGTGCCGGTCGTTGATGAAGCGCGCCGACAATTCGGCAGCGCTCGTCAGCGCGGCTTCGGTATAGCGTACGCCGTGGTGCGCTTCGAAACGCGTCTTGAGGCCACGCAGGATCGCGACCGTTTCGTCGACGGACGGCTCTGCGACATCGATCTTCTGGAACCGGCGGGACAGCGCGTGATCCTTTTCGAAGATGCCGCGGAACTCCTGGTACGTCGTCGCGCCGATGCACTTCATCTGACCGGACGACAGCGCCGGCTTCAGCAGGTTGGACGCATCGAGCGTTCCGCCCGACGCGGCGCCCGCGCCGATCAGCGTGTGAATCTCGTCGATGAACAGGACCGCGTTCGGATTCTCGGCCAGCTGTTTCAGCACCGCCTTCAGCCGCTGCTCGAAATCGCCGCGATACTTCGTGCCGGCGAGCAGTGCTCCCATGTCGAGCGCATACACGACCGAATGACTGAGGATCTCCGGCACCTGACCTTCGATGATCCGGCGCGCGAGTCCTTCGGCGATCGCGGTCTTGCCGACACCCGCCTCACCGACCAGCAGCGGATTGTTCTTGCGACGCCGGCACAGCGTCTGGATCACGCGCTCGACTTCGCGTTCGCGACCGATCAACGGATCGATCTTGCCGGCGATGGCGAGGGCGTTGAGGTTGAGCGTGTAGGTTTCGAGCGCACCGCCGGCGTTCTGCTCCTGCTCTCCTTCGGCTTCGGCTTCGGGCTTCGCCGCCGGTGTCGTGCTCTGGGGCACCTTGCTGATGCCGTGGGAGATGAAGTTCACGACATCGAGGCGCGTAACCCCCTTCTGGTGCAGGAAATAGACGGCGTGGGAGTCTTTCTCGCCGAAGATCGCAACCAGTACATTGGCGCCCGTCACTTCCTTCTTGCCGGACGACTGGACGTGCAGGATTGCGCGCTGGATCACGCGCTGGAAGCCGAGCGTCGGCTGCGTGTCGACCTCATCGCCCGACACAACCGGCGTGTGTTCGTTGATGAA
>JAHCKV010000657.1 GCA_026125595.1 Burkholderiales bacterium
TTTTCACGAAATACCCAAGGAAACAGAGCTATGGCCAATAGTGCCCAGGCCCGCAAGCGTGCCCGTCAGACGGAAGTCCGTCGGCAACAGAATGTCCGGCTGCGCTCGGAAATGCGCACGGCCATCAAGAAGGTTCGCAAGGCAATCGCCGGCGGCGACACGACGGCGGCCCAGGCTGCGCTGCAAGCCTCGCAAGGCACGATCGACTCGATCGCGCGCAAGGGCATCGTCCACACGAACACGTCTTCCCGCTACAAGAGCCGTCTGGCTGCCGCGATCAAGGCCATGGCCTGAGGCCATCACCGGAGCGCTCCGACACAGGGCGATCCGGGTAGCCGGACCTGCAGTATCGGACTCGAAAGGCGCCGCCGTGATTTGGGCGGCGTCTGTCTTTTCGGCAGCCTCGCCGAGCGCTTGCACCAGCGGCCGGAATCGGCAAAATGAGGCTTCGATGGACCTGACACGGCGGCGACTTCGGCCGCCGTGTTGCTTTCCGGGGATTGCCGCACCATGCAGCACCTGATGAATACCTACGGTCGCCTTCCCGTCGCGTTCGAGCGGGGCGAAGGTGTATGGGTCTGGGACACCAACGGCAAACGGTATCTCGACGCGCTGTCGGGCATCGCCGTGACGGGGCTGGGCCACGCACACCCGAAAGTGGTCCGTGCCATAGCCGACCAGGCCGGACGGATCATCCACGCATCCAATCTGTACCAGATACCCGAACAGGAACGTCTCGGCGACAAGCTCGCGGCACTGTCCGGCATGGATCGGGCGTTCTTCTGCAATTCCGGCTGCGAAGCCAACGAAGCGGCCATCAAGCTCGCGCGGCTGCACGGCCACCACAAGGGCATCGAACAGCCGGTCATCGTCGTGATGGAAAAGGCCTTCCACGGCCGCACGATGGCGACGCTGTCGGCCACCGGCAGTCGCAAGGTCCAGGCCGGGTTCGAACCGCTGCTCTCCGGCTTCTCGCGCGTTCCCTACAACGACCGCGAGGCCCTGGAACACGTCGCCGCCAACAACCGTCAGGTCGTGGCCGTGCTGGTCGAGCCGCTGCAGGGTGAAGGTGGCGTGCAGGTCCCCGATGAGGGCTATCTGCGCTTCCTGCGTGCGATCTGCGATCGCCAGGGCTGGCTGCTGATGGTCGATGAAGTGCAGAGCGGCATGGGCCGCACCGGACGCTGGTTCGCCCATCAGCACGCCGGCATCGTGCCGGATGTCATGACGCTGGCGAAAGGGCTCGGCAACGGCATGCCCATCGGCGCCTGTCTCGCCCATGGTCCCGCCGCCGATGTCTTCACGCCGGGCAAGCACGGCAGCACGTTCGGCGGCAATCCATTGGCATCCGCCGCAGCGCTGGCGACGCTCGAAGCCATCGAATCCGAAGGACTGCTGGAGAACGCATCGCGGGTCGGCGGCCTGATCCGCGCCGGTCTCGGCGAGCGGCTTTCGGGTGTCCCCGGCGTCAAGCAGATCCGTGGCAAGGGGCTGATGATCGGCATCGAACTCGATCGCCCCTGCGGCGAACTGGTCACGCGCGGTCTCGAAGCCGGACTGCTGATCAACGTGACTGCCGATACCGTGGTCCGGCTGCTGCCGGCGTTGATCCTGCAGCCGCGGGAATCGGCGGAACTGGTCGAGCGTCTGGCCGACCTCATCGCCACGTTCCTGCGTGCCGAAGCCCTGGCCCCGATCGCCGGCTGAAACGCGCTCTCCACCATGTCCACGCCGAAACACTTCCTGCAGTTCAAGGATCTCTCCCGCGAAGAGCTCGGCCATGTGTTTGCCCGCACCCGCTGGATCAAGGAGCGGTTCGAGCGCTATGAACGCTACTGGCCGCTGCAAGACCGCACGCTGGTGATGATCTTCGAGAAGCAGTCGACCCGTACGCGGCTGTCGTTCGAAGCCGGCATGCATCAGTTGGGCGGCGCGGCGATCTACCTGAACACACGCGATACGCAACTCGGCCGCGGCGAACCGGTGGAAGACGCGGC